>DATNQN010000091.1 GCA_036703985.1 Leptolyngbyaceae cyanobacterium | reverse complement strand
CCCCTCCATCTCCCCATTCTCTTGTTAGCTTTGCTTTTCGTCCTTTCAATGGCAGCACCATCAGTCGTTGCCCAAATAACCGCACCGAAAGTTATCGCGCAAGTGCAGCCAGGGAAAGCCAGCTACGAAAGCGGTAATTTTGAGAGAGCGGCGCAAGAGTTGCAAGCAGCAATTGCCGATTTTGCGGCGAAGGGAGATCCTTTGAGTCAAGGGGTAGCTTTGCGGAATCTTTCCTTGGTGTATCAAAATTTGGGAAACTGGCAAGCCGCAGAAAAAGCGATCGCGGATAGTCTCGCCATTTTAGAAACACAACCAAAAAGCGATCGTCAAATCAAGCTTTTAGCAGAAGCTTTGGATGTACTAGGAAGGCTGGAACGAGAAACTGGAAAACTAGCAGATGCACAACAAACTTGGCAAAAAGCAACAGCCCTTTACAAACAGATCGATGATGCTACCGGAGTTGCTTACACTCAGATCGATCGAGCCACTGCACTGTATGAATTGGGATTTTATCCGAGAGCTTGTCAAACTTTACGAGAAATATTAGGATTAAAGCCTGAAAAATCTGCTGATTCCCAGTCAAACAGACAAGCTTGTAATCTCTCAGATCCAGAATTAGCCAACCTGAAAAACTTACCTATTTCTCCCGTTAATACCTTGGCTTTGCGAAAATTGGGAAATATGTTGAGATCGGTGGGAGAACTAACACAAGCTCAAACAATTTTGCAGCAGAGCTTAGCGGCTGCTGAAAAATTGCAATTACCTCAAGATGTAGCTGCTACTCAATTAAGTTTAGGTAATAATTTCGTTGCTTTAGCACTAAAAAATGCTAATCAACCTGAATTGAAAAACCAATATAGACAGCTAGCTTTGAATGCTTACCAAGCAGCCGAAAAGTCGCCTTCTTCCACTTTGCAATTGAAAGCAAAACTTAACCAACTCAGCTTGTTAGTGGAAAGCGAACCCAAATCGGAACCCCGCTCTTTATGGCAATCTATAGAAAAGCCCTTAATGAGTTTACCCGTCAGCAAGGCAAGCGTATACTCACTGATTAATTTTGCCGAGAGTCTTTTGAAAATTGACGAGATGGAGCGCGATCCGACTTCTTCTTTTTACGTTTTTCTCCCCATTGAATCAACGTTGAATTTAGCCATCCAACAAGCAAAAACTTTAGGTGATGTAAAATCCCAAGCTTATGCAATGGCAAGTTTGGGGAAAATGTATGAAAGGCATCGACAATGGCAACCAGCAGAAAATATTACTGCCCAAGCTTTGAGTCTGGCTTCTCCTCTAGCGGCACCCGATATTACTTATCAGTTATTTTGGCAGTTAGGCAGAATCTACGCAGCGCGAGGAGATATATCAAAAGCGATCGCGAATTATTCCCAGTCAATCAATACATTGGCATCTCTCCGCAGCGATTTAGTTACGGTTAATCCCGACGTGCAATTCTCTTTTCGAGAAAGCGTAGAACCCGTTTATCGAGAATTAGTCAGCCTCCTGTTAGAACCTACACAAACTACATCTACGGGAGGGTTAAAAGAAGTCAGTCAAGCCAACCTAAAACAAGCGCGTCAGGTAATTGAATCTTTGCAATTAGCTGAATTAGATAACTTTTTCCAAGATGCTTGCGCTCAAGCTAAACCGAAACAAATTGATGAAGTCGATCCCGATGCTGCGGTATTTTATCCAATTATTTTAGCCGATCGCTTAGAAGTAATCGTATCAATTCCCGGTGAACCCCTGCGTCACTACGCTACTAAAAAATCCCAAACCGAACTAGAGGAAATTTTCCAAAAAACGCGGATTTCTCTACGCCCCACGGCTTTTCCCAGAGAACGGTTACCATTAGCTCAACAAATCTATGATTGGTTGATTCGTCCAGCCGAAGCAGACTTAACTAAAAATCAGATAAAGACTTTAGTGTTCGTCCTTGATGGTAGCTTGCGAAATCTGCCAATGGCTTCGCTTTATGACGGACAACAATATTTGATTCAAAAATACAATATAGCTATCACGCCCGGACTGCAACTTTTAGAATCCCGTCCTTTAGTAAGAGCACGATTAAGAGCGCTAACTGGTGGTTTATCGGAAGCTCGTCAAGGTTTTCCCCCAATACCAGCTACCATTACAGAAGTTCGGCAAATTGCCTTGGAATTGCCGGCTGAAGTTTTGTTAAATGAAGAGTTTACTCGTGCTAACCTGCAAAAACAAATTCAAGCTGTTCCCTTTGGGGTAGTTCACTTGGCTACTCACGGTCAGTTTAGCTCTAATGCAGATGAAACTTTTATTCTCGCTTGGGATGAACGGGTAAACGTCAAGCAGTTCGATCGACTTTTGCGCGTGCGGGGACAAAAACAACAACGTCCGATCGAATTATTTGTCCTCAGCGCTTGCGAAACCGCCACTGGTGATAACCGCGCCGCGCTAGGATTGGCAGGAGTAGCCATTCGCTCCGGCGCACGCAGCACTCTCGCTACTCTCTGGCAGGTAAATGACGAGTCTACTGCGATCTTCATGACTGAATTTTATCGCCAACTGGCAAAACCAGGTGTTAATAAAGCAGAAGCTGTTCGCAATGCACAATTATCGCTACTAGCCCAGTCTGCGTATCAAAATCCTTACTTTTGGGCTCCTTTCGTACTGGTGGGAAATTGGCAGTAGAGAAAGATTTTCGGCCACCAAAGAAGTGAATCGGTATATGTTGATTTCTCACTAGAAAAAAACACTTATGTATTAAGTTTAAATAAAAAAAATCACGCTCGGCATTTAAGTAGCTAAACTTATAAAAAGTGGGTCAAACAATTAGCTATTAGTAATGCGCTCGACCTGAAACAAATTTTGGCCTTAACTTACCCAAGATAAAATACCAATAAATAAATATGATATAATTTTTTGATACACAATTTTAGCAGTCATCCCGTACAGAATTGACAATTCAAGCTTAATTAATAGCTAAAATACTTACCCAGCCCTTTTTTTTCGTATGGCTATTTGTCGTCGGTGGCATATTTATCTATAATGCAAATTCATCAATAAAAAATTGATAAATTTGTTTCAGTTGGAATCTAACTTAGTATTTACAATCTGAGCGATCGGCTTTATTAGTAATTCAGGGTGCTGTTTTCAATATCATGTGTAAACCTGTCGAGTGACAAATTGCTTGTTAATGTATGACTAGTCAAAATGGCTGTTTAATATCCCGTTTATTACTAGCGCCTCTTTCTGTAAGCCTTGTACTATTGCCCGTGGGCGTTACGCCAGCCCAGAATACTAGCTCTGGTACGGTAATATTTAGACCCAACGGATCTCCTTCTACCACTAGTGGAGGGTCTTCGCGAGGGATTTGTTCTACGGGTATAGCGGCCAAAGAAATGCCATATAGCGCGATCGTACCGTTGATTCCCGCTACTGATGTTGAATTAACCGCAGAAGATCGTCCGACCATTTTCGTACAAATTACTGACTCTACTTTCAAAGAGGTAGAATTGAGTGTTTGGGACGATCGACAGAATGGAATTTATCAAACTACGATTCCCTTACCTGGAAAAGCAGGAATTGTCAGTGTTAAACTACCTGAAGATGCTCCTGCTTTGAAAGTTGGTACGCGGTACAAGTGGACGTTAGCGGTGATTTGCGATCCTAGTCAAAGAAGTAGAGATGCGGTAGTCCAGGGATGGATCGAACGGATCGAACTAAGTATTGCTTTGAAGGAAAAACTTTCTACTCCAGATATTTTAGAAAGAGCGAAACTCTATGCTGAAAACCAAATATGGTACGAAACCGTAGCAACTTTAGCTCAACTCAGACGATCGCATCCTGAAGATGTTAAGGTGACGTTTGAGTGGCAACAACTGTTAGAATCCGTGGGCTTAAAAGATGTTACCCAAGCTCCTTTGGTTAATTGCTGCCAATCGCCAAACTAAAAAACAATAGCAATTAACGCAAAACTAGGACGAAAATATTTAGAATGGCGTGGCGTGATTGGGGCAGCTTTTACTGTTGCTGCACTGAAGATCGTTTACGCCATTTCGGTTTATGGCAGATTTTAGTAAGAATTCAATTCAAAGATAGATAGTAAATTTGATGGATGGGGAGATTGGTAGATGGGGCGATGGAAAAACAAACAACTTTTAGTATTAAGAGAAAAAAATTGGTACTTAACTAGACGTTATTTACCTGTTTGGTTAAGCTTGGGTGTAGGTGTAGGATTATCGATCGGTGCTGCCGTGATGGTATGGAAATGGCAGTTAGCAAATACGCAAGCTTTATTGGCGCGAAGAACGGATAATATCGCACTAGCTTTACAACAAAATATAGACGAATATACGCAAACTACTAGAGCTTTGGCTGCTTTTTATCACGCTTCCAATCCAATTAAACCAGAGGATTTTCATAAATTTTCTCAACCTTTTTTAGAACGCTATCCCGGTATTTATGGTATGGCTTGGGCTAAGCGCGTTCTGCACGAAGAACGCACCGCCTATGAAAGTAATATGCAAGCTTTCGGGTTTCCTGATTTTCGCATTAAAGAGCGCAAAGCAAATGGGAGTTTGGCGATCGCAAAAGTACGCCAGGAATATTTTCCCATCACTTACGGAGAGCCGCCTGATATTTACAAACCCGTGTTAGGTTCGGATTTGGGTACGAACTTGAAGACGCCGACTGCGATCGCCAAAGCACGAGAGACGGGAAAAATGGTTGCTACGGAAAAACTTAGCTTATTGTTGATTAAAAAAGCTGGATTTGGCTTATTTTGGCCTGTTTTTTATGCCAACCCCAAACAAGAAAGTCAACGCTCTTTTGCAGGTATAGTCTATACAGTTTATCGAATTTCTAATATGGTCAAGGAATCATTAGAAGGATTGAATTTAGAAGAAATAAATTTTTATTTATTGGATAGAGATGCTGAAATCGAAAGTGAATACATCATTTTTTATAATGCTAACAATCGGGAATTAATAGAAGATAACATCCAGCCAGAAACCGATAAAAACAGCATTAGTTTTTTATGTAAAAATGAAGCTAATTGTACTCGTGTATTAACGGTAGCAGACCGAAAATGGTTATTGTTAGTTCGCCCTACCAAAGCATTTGCTGGAACGGGTTGGGAAACTGGAGTAACTTTTGCGATCGGACTACTTTTTACTATGATGGTGGTGAATTACCTTTGGATGTCGATTCGACGTACTGAAGAGTTAGAAACCGCCATGAATCAGTTACAATTAACCCAAGCTCAACTGGTGCAAGCTGAAAAAATGTCTTCTCTCGGACAACTGGTGGCTGGTGTTGCTCACGAAATTAACAATCCGGTTAATTTCATTTCCGGTAATCTCAATCATGTGGAAGATTACATTCAAAAAATATTCAAATTATTGCAACTTTACCATCAAAGTTATCCCGAGCTTACAAAAGAAATCGAAGACTTTATCGACGACATCGATCTGAGTTTCATCCAAGAAGATTTACCCAAAATCTTCACATCAATGAAAGTAGGTACTGAACGCATTCAAAACATCGTGCTATCGCTGCGAAACTTTTCCAGGCTTGATGAATCAGATATGAAATTTGTCGATATCCATCAAGGAATTGATAGCACGTTGATGATGTTGTTGCCTCGCTTAAAAGAAACCCCCTTTTTAGCGGGGATTAAAGTAGTAAAAAATTATAGTAATTTGCCTAAAATAGAATGTTATGCTGGGCAACTAAATCAGGTATTTATGAATATTTTAAATAATGCGATCGACTCTTTGGAATCGCGTTTCGCGAACAATACTTTAGAAGAGAAGAGACAGCTTTCTGCATCCGAAAATTCAGTTAGCACCGATATTCCGGAAATTGTCATTTCAACCGAACCAATCATTAACAAAACCGCAGATAGTATCAGCAGAATTTTAATTCAAATTCAAGATAACGGAATTGGCATGAATCAAGAGGTTATGAATAAAATTTACGAACCATTTTTTACTACTAAAGAAGTTGGTAAAGGCACGGGATTGGGATTATATGTCAGCTATCAAATTGTGGTAGATAAACATGGAGGAAAATTAGAATGTTTTTCGGAATTAGGAAAAGGAACGAAGTTTTTAATTGAGATTCCCATTCGTCAAATCAATAGTTAGTATTCAAAATTAAGCAAATTAGAGAGCGATCGCTCTCTAAAGTGTGACAAATAAGAGCAAGAATTTGGAATCCGATTTTATGGAAAAAAAATAATACAAACTCATCCATTGCACAACCTTCTCCCTCATCCAATAGCGGAACTAATTACATCACTGAGCGAGATGTAGAAGTAGCGCTCGACTACGCTCAGAATTCTTGTTAATTAATGCAAAGCCTCAGCATTTTACATCTAAAAGTAATTAATAAACTGATGTTATACTGCCCGAAATTACAACATAATTGGATTGAGATCCAAAACAAAACCAGGTAACACATCTTCACCAGAAAGAGTAACAGGATTTTCGATTATTTCTACTTCTTGATTTGGGCGATAAATTTCTACGCGCTGATTTTTTCGATCGATTAACCAACCCAATTTCGCACCATTTTCGATATATTCTTGCATCTTTTCTCGCAATTCTGTTAGACTATCGCTAGGAGAGCGTAACTCGACTACAAAATCAGGACAAAGAGGAATAAATTTTTCTCGTTGTTCGGGAGTTAAAGCATTCCATCGAGCGATTTTTACCCAAGAAGCATCGGGAGATCGATCGGCTCCATTGGGAAGTTTAAACCCAGTATTAGAATCGAAGGCTTTACCTAGATTATTCTGACGACTCCAGCCTTGAACTTGAAAAGTTAAATCGGCATTCCGGTTGCCAGTTTCTCCTCCGGTGGGTGGCATAATTAGTAATACTCCTTTGGCTGTGCGCTCAAATTTTAAATCGCGGTTGTTTTGACACATTTGGAAATACTGTTCGTCAGTTAAATCGATTTTCAATTTGAGGGTAGGAGGTAAAGCAATTGTAGGGGAGTCCATAACCTTATTTAAATATCTAATTACTTTTAGTATATCAGATTTAGAGTATCGGTTATGTTTGAAGAGAAACCCGGTTTCTTTAAGAAACCGGGTTTCTGAGATGTGAAATTACGGCATAATTAAATTGCCATTACTTTTGCCCGTGACTATACGGTTTCAAAAGTCTGCGCGACTTCGTTCTTATAGCGACAAATTTTACTCTGTCGGCGCGATCGCAGAAGCACTCCCTCTCCCCCGCAACACCCAAAACCTCGTTACTCCAAACCCCAACAAAACCGCCACCAAAACAACTGTAAATATCGGTACAATTATGCCCAAAATTGATAAAATAATCGAACTTACTAATTCAATTGTTGCTAAAACTGGATTGGCAATTCCCCCAGTTGTGCCAGTAGAAATCAGTCGCGTGATATTAGTTAAACCTTCCACGATGCCAGCAGAACCGCCGCCTGCAATTACCGCTACAGTCCACTGAAGTAAGGGATCGCTATGGGAAAAGAAAGCGGCAGTGATGGTAGTACCAGTTGCGATCGCAATTGGTGTAGCTAGCATATCTAATAGATGATCCACCCAAGGAATGTAGTATCCCAATACTTCGATGCCAGTTGCGATCGCAAATGCCGTCAGCGCCTCATAACTACCGATCCACTCAAACCCCGGCGATAATGTTAAATGTCCGGAAAGTGCGGCAATACTCATTACCAAAGGCGGTACAAATACCCGCAAACCACAGGCAGCACTTAAACTAATTCCTATGCAAATTCCCAAGAAAATATCCATTTCACTTTATCGATCGAACTTTATCCCCTATTACCTAATTTGGCAAATTTCATACCCTATCTACCTCTAACTATCGAAGGAGTTAATACGATCGTTTGTCATAATGGTAAGAGTGATTTCGGGAATGATCTGTGGGAATTGCAGGTAAAATTTTTACCGCAGATAAAAACAGATGAACGCAGATAAACGCAGATAAGAGAGGGATGTTTTAAGGAATCTAACGGAGATGATCTGATTGGTAATTTGCGATGTGAGTTGGCTAATAACTAAGCAATCGGTGAGAAAATGTGCAATGATAGAAGAGGGTTGGTGAGGAAGCGATCGCGGTTGACAAAACTAAATTTAGATTAAATTTGCTCTCCTCGCTTCACTTTTATACTTTACTGAAATAACTTGCATTTACAGTCATAGTGAGGGCGATGAAAACCCTATTATCTCTTTTTAATCAAGAACGCGCCTCTCTTCAGGCAGAGATCGACAAAGCAACCGCCATCGAACAAGTAGTTAAGTTGGTGCAGAATCGACTCGATCGTTTAGAGAAAAATTACATTAGCGAATTAAATGTCGCGCAAGTACGTTTGGCGTCTTTTTTCCTCGACACTCTCAGACAGTCGATCGCCACTCTTTTGGCAGCTACGCCAATGCTAGTTCCGCTTCCCGATGAAAAAGAAAACTTTAACCCAATTACCAAAGTTTCTCCTAATAAATTAATCCTTAAATCCCTACAAGGACTGATCTCCGTTGGCATTTTAAGTTCCTTATTTTCCATCTCTCGCATCGCCCCAGGTGCGTGGATGGCAATCTTGCTCACATCTATTTTGCTAGGATTAGAAGTAGTACTGCAACTAGATAAAACTAAATCTGGAAATAATGCTAATCCTCCTTTACTTCCCCCAGCACCTCCACCAATTTTAAAAGTTGATAGCACCCTATTTTTAGATAACCTAGCTGATGCTTTAAACACCATTGATTTAGCAGTTCCCCGCATTTCAGATACCAACAAACCCCTTGATGCGGCGGGAATCGAAGAATTACCAGAATTGTTGAGTTTGATTCAAAGATTGTGGGGTGCGTCAGTTTTGGAAAAACCCCAAATGGCATTGGAATTAGCCAGACTTTTGCCACAAGTATTAATGGAACAAGGTATTCGCGCCTTAATTTATCAACCGAACGAGGAACGCAATCATCGAGAATATTTCGACTTTGAACCAAGTATCGATCGCAACGCCAAAGAACACGTCACGATCGTCCCCGCTTTGCTAAAAGGCGATCGCCTCCTCAGACGAGGCAGAGTAGTTGAACCCGCTTACTCCCAAAAGGGGGAATAACATCGATCGGACATCAAAATCAATCTTCATCTGCGTTAATCTGCATTCATCTGCGGTTAAAAATAAACAAACTTAAACCTCAACAAAAAATATTTTCCCAGCAAATAAAGTAATGGAAATTCTAGAAACAATTGGATTTGATTTAGGACACGGGGAAACCGCCGTTGCCAAAGCGATCGTAGAAAGCATCGAACCACCGGAAATGCTGGAAATCAATCATAAAAAAATTCAAATCACCGCCTTAGGTTGGCATCCCGATCTCGGTTATTTAGTAGGAGAACAAGCATTAATTCAAGCTGGCGTTACCAAACTAAAAATCACCTTCAAACAAAAACCAACCAACGATCCAAATTATCGAGAAACCATCTCAGCTTTTTTAGAAACTTACTATCGCATTCTCAAAGAAACCAAACAAATTGAAGCGGGAGAAAACAGCTATTTTTATGTTGGTTGTCCTTCTGGGTGGGCAATCGAAGAAAGAGAAGCATATCAAAAATTACTCCAAGAATCTGGCATACCTTTGATTACCGTGATTCCAGAGTCACGGGCAGCTTTTATGCAAGCCAAAGAAGCCGGTAAATTAGAATATGAAAAACTACTTTCTTCCGTCCTAATTGTTGATATTGGTTCATCCACTACCGACTTTACCTTAGTTAAAAGTTTATCAGAAGTTCCGATCGATTTTGGCAGCAACGCTTTGGGCGCTTCCTTAATCGATAAAGCCATTTTTGCCCGCACTGTTGCCAATCACGAAGACCGAGAATTATTAGAAATGGTGTTTGATGATTATCCCCATCATCAAGCACGTTGCGAACTTGCTTGTCGAAAAGCCAAAGAAGATTACTTTTCTAACGAAAAAGTATATAGCAATTCTGCTACATTTGCCCGTGGCTTTGAATCGATCAACGAACAAATTTACTTTATTCCCAAAGTAAATAAAGAAATGATGGATGAAATCTTAAATCATCCTTTATCGGAACTATCGGATAAAAGTTGGAAAGCATCTTTTCGGGCGGCAGTTTTAGAAGCCAAAGAAAGACTCGACAAACAAGGCATCGTACCGAAAGTGGTGTTAATGACTGGCGGTGCATCCCGCATGAGTTTTACCCGCGAGATTTGCCAGGAAATCTTCCCCGAACCCGCTACCCAAGTGCGCCCAGATCCGGAACCAGAACGCTGCATTGCATTAGGATTAGCACGGGTAGGTAGATGGGATTTGCGTGCTGCTGAATTTAAAAAAGAAGTGAATCAACTATTAGAATCAAATCAACTTCAACAATTAGTTACCAAACACATTCCCGAATTAATCAATTTGTTGATTAAGCCCCTGGCTGATGGTTTAATTGAAAATGCCGTAAAAGTTGGCTTGAAAGATTGGCAAAACAACAAAGTTCGCACTTTAGCAGATTTAGAATTGGCTATGAAGAAACTGGCCGAAAATTGGCTGAATAGTCAGCAAGCTCAAGTAGTAATTAATCAAAAATGCGTTAGTTGGTTTAATAGCAAAATTCAACCAGAATTAGCTTCTCAAACCGACCCGATTTGTCAGCAGTTCCACATTCCTAGAAGCAGCTTGCGATTTGAGGAAGGAATCGATCCGACTTTTGTTAATCCAGAGTTAAGAATTGGCGATGCTATTTTAGCCGATACCGTCGGTTTTATCGTCAATGTGGTGATTGGTGGCGGGACTTTGGCAAGTATCGTCACTCTGATCTTAACCGGACATTTTACCTGGCCGATCGCGCTCGTGTACGGTGCCTCCGTTTTAGCCGCCGGGATGGAGTTAAATCGAAAAGGTGTCAAAGATGTCATTAAGACAAATTTGGATATTCCCGGTTGGATGCGTTCTAATGTTTTGAACGATAGTAAAATTGGCGAAATTTGCCATAAAGTAAAACCCGAATTAGAAAAAGTTCTGGCAGAACAATTAACTGCTAATCAAGCCGCTTTTGAGGAATTAATTGCTAAGGTCGAAAAAGGTATGCAAAAAGCTCTTTCCACCAAAGTGCAAGAAGCAGTGATTTTGATTCAATAAACCTCTCCAAAAATCTTGTAGAGACTTTGTATGCAACGTCTCTACAATGGTTCCACGTAACGCACCTTTAATTTCTGGAGATGTTCGCTCAACGGTTTATAAGCTTGCATCGCATCTAATTTGTATGTCTCTAATTGGGCGATAAAACCGTCAATCCTCCCCCATCCCCCCACCTCCCCACCTCCCCATCAGCCTAAATATTCAAATTAAATGCGTAGTAGCTTATCCGTGCAGAGTATATTGTAGAGACATCGCATTTAACTTTTATACATAAAATAATTATTTTCCCTATCACTTCCCTTTCCCCATCGCCCGACCATCAGAGTAAACTAAAAAGCAGCTTTACTTTTTGGGTGAAAAATGATGGATGAATTAGAAAATTTGACCAAAAAAGCTTTTTACCTAATGATTGGGGGAGTTACCCTTGGTTTTGAGCGAACTTGTCAAACGCTGCAAGAAGTGGGAAAACAAGCCGAAATTTTGATAGAAGAAATGATGAGAGAGGGAGAGGCTAAATATAATGAATGGTTAAGCGAACAAGGAAATTTTTCTGCCAGACCTAGAGAAGAACTGCGTCAGAGGCTGTTCGTGCTAGTGAAAGGCGATTGGGAACTAGCAGAACGACTACTGACGCAAGTAAGAAGCAATTTCCCCGGTCGTTCCGAGGATTGGTATTGGGAAAAGGTAATTTACGATTTGGAACGGGATAACTAGAGTTAAGCTGGTACTTATCGGCGGAAATAAAGTCGAAGGGAAAAGGGAAAATGGTATGACAAGTAGTTTTTGATACTATAAATTTGACTAATCTATTGACGATTACCGATTACCAATTTCCCTTTACTTTTTTTTATATAATTTAATTGAAACATAAAATAATATGAATAGAAAACAATTGATGTTTAATGATGAAGAGCGCGATCGCTTACTATTGACCAAACATCTTTCTACCCAACAAAGCGACGTTTGGAAAATCGCTATTGTAGACGATGATTTAATTGTTCACGAAACAACTAAATTAGCTTTAGATGGTTTTACATTTGATGAAAAACCTTTAAATATTCTGTCGGCTTACTCCGGTCAAGAAGCCAAGGAACTCATAGCGAATCATCCTGATATTGCTCTCGTTTTGTTAGATTTAGTGATGGAAACTAAGGAGGCAGGTTTAGATGTAGTCAAATATATTAGAGAAAATCTTAAAAACCAATTTGTCCGCATTATTTTACGCACTGGTCAACCAGCAGAAGCGCCAGAAGTCTCGATTATTTTAAACTACGATATTAACGATTATAAAACCAAACTAGAATTAACTGCACCGAAATTAATTACTACTATTGTTTTAGGATTGCGTTCTTATCAAGAGCTTCAGCGTTTCAAAAAAAAATCTAATTATGAAAAAATCAGTAGTGTATTGGTTGTTGACGATAATCCATATGATTTGCAAGTTGTCCGCGATATTTTACCTAAAAATAAATATAAAATTAGAGCTTCTCTCAGTGGAAAATTAGCAATTTGTTCTGCTAAATCTACTCCTCCGGATTTAATTTTATTAGATGTCAAGCTGCCAGACATTGATGGTTTTGAAGTCTGTAAAATATTAAAGTTAGACCCAAAAACACAGACTGTTCCCGTTATTTTTGTGAGTGCTTCCCATCAAACCGCAGAAAAAGTGAAAGCTTTTGAAGCGGGAGGCGTAGATTACGTTACCAAGCCATTTAACCCAGAAGAAATTATAGCCAGAATCGATACTCATCTAGCTAACCAAAGATTGCGGCAACAATGGGAAGAACAGAACCAATTATTACAAAAAGAAATCAATATTCGCCAATCAGCCGAAGAAAATTTACGCAAGTACGAAAGAATTTTTTCGATGACTGGGGATGGGATCTGCTTGCTCGATCGCAACTATACTTATCAGTTATCTAATCCCGCTTACCTAACACTGATAGAGAAAACTGTAGACGAAGTAATCGGTCATACAGTTAAAGAAGTTTTGGGCGTAGAAATATTTGAAAATTTGTTGAAGCCGCGTTTAGATAGATGCCTAAATGGAGAAGAAGTTCACGATGAACTGTGGGTAGATTTTCCGATCTCTGGGAAAAAATATATTGGTTTGACATATACCCCCTATTTCGCTCCTAACAATTCAGTTTCGGGAATTATCGTCAGCGTTCGCAATTTGAGTGCGATCAAACAAACCGAAGAAGCTCTCCGAGAGAGCCAAGAACGGTTCGAGATATTTATGAAACACACTCCTTTTGCTGCTTGGATTGCCGATTTACAAGGTAATATGGTATATGCAAACGAAGGTTACCTGCGTAGCTTAAAACTACCTGTAGAAGAAGTAGTTGGCAAAAACTTTTTTGAATTATTTCCAGCAGAAGTAGCACGGCAATATTTGCAGAATAACCAGAATGTTTGGCAAACCGGGCAAGTTCTGGAAACCGTTGAATTCGCAATGCGAAAAGATGGTTCTCCCGGCAATTTTTTAGTGTATAAATTTCCCATTACCGACCGTTTTCAAGAGTACTTAATTGCGGGAGTAGCGATCGATATTACAGAACGGCAACGAATAGAAGCATCCTTAAGACAAAGCGAATCAATTCTGCGGAGTTTCTTCAATAGTGGTTCGATGATGATGGGTATCGTTGAACTTTACGATAACGATATCCTGCATATTTCCGATAACATCGCTACGGCTCAGTTTTTTGGTACTACAACGGAAGAAATGGAAAATCGTTTTGCTAGCGATATGGGAATTGAAAGCTCGAACCTCGCACTTTGGATAAGTTATTATCGCGAAGCAGAACGCAGGCAAGCACCTGTAAAATTTGAATATTATCACCAAACATCTCAAGGTGAAAAATGGTTATCTGCTACTGTTTGCCCGATCGAAATCAGTCCGAACGGACGACCGAGATTTTCATACATAGTGGAAGATGCCACCAATCGCAAACAAGCAGAATTAGCATTACAAGAACGAGAAACCATGCTGCGTTCTATTGGTGATAATTTGCCTAACGGTATGATTTATCAACTGGTAGCAGAAGCAGATGGAACCTATCATTTTTCCTACATTAGTGCTGGCGTTAAAAGATTTGTCGAAGCTGGCCCAGAAGCAGTAATTCGGGATGCCAGTTTGCTCCATCAACAAATTGTCGAGGAAGACCGTTTACGCAACCAAGAATTGACCGAAGAATCAAGGTGTAACCTCTCGATTTATCAAATACAGATGCGCCAGCGAACTTATCAAGGGGAAATTCGCTGGTCAGACCTTCGTTCTGCTCCTCGACGGACACCAGATGGGCGAACAATTTGGGATGGGATTGAAATTGATATTACAGATATCAAAAATACCGAAGAAGCACTGCGAAAAAGCCAACAAGAACTGGCAGAAGCCCAAAAAATTGCCCATTTAGGAAGCTGGTATTTTGATTTAATTACTCAAGAGATATTCTGGTCTGAGGAAAGTTTCCGAATTCACGGACTCGACCCCACGCAATCACCGCCGACTTACGAACAATTGTTAGCCATAATTCACCCAGAAGATTTAGAAAAATTCCAGCAAAACGTTCAAACTGCGATCGCGGAAGGTAAATCTTACGAACACGAAATTCGCATTTACAAACCGGATGGTTCGATGCGTTATACCTGGGGTAAGGGGCAAGCGGTTTGCGATCGAACGGGACGAGTAATTAAGTTGGTCGGCACCGTACAAGATATTACCGATCGCAAAATCGCCGACCTAGAATTACGAGAAAGTGAAGAAAAATTCCGTCAATTGGCAGAAAATATCCGGGAAGTCTTTTTCATCCTTTCCGAAACCGGGCAAATCCTTTACATTAGCCCCGCTTACGAACAAGTTTGGGGACGCAGTTGTGAAAGTTTGCACCAAAACCCCCGTGATTGGTTGGAATCAGTTCACCCAGAAGAAAGACCAGAAATTGCGATCGCCCTAACGCACCAAATCAGCGAAAGTACGGATTTCGATCGAACATATCGCATTGTGCGATCCGATGGAGAAATTCGCTGGATTCGCGCCCGTTCTTTCCCCGTTCCCCACCAACAATCTTACCGATTTGTGGGAATTGCCGAAGACATTACCCACCAAGTATTAGTGGAAGAACAACTACGCCAAGCCAAAGAATTAGCCGATGCTGCGAACCGAGCGAAAAGTGAATTTTTAGCTAATATGAGCCATGAAATTCGCACTCCCATGAATGCTATTCTCGGTTTTTGCGATTTGTTGCAAGGAATGGTAAACGAAACCCAACAAAATTCTTTCCTCAATGCTATAGCTACTAGTGGCAAAACTCTCCTCGCTTTAATTAACGATATCCTCGACCTTTCTAAAATTGAAGCCGGTAAACTTACCCTTCAATTTGAACCAGTTAATTTACGAGCGTTAATTAAAGAAATTCACCAAATTTTCTCTCTCAAAGCGCGAGAAAAAAATATCCAGTTTTTAACGGAAATAGCAGATACAGTACCAACCGGAATCCTGATCGATGAAGTTCGCTTGCGGCAAATTCTCTTCAATGTAGTTGGTAATGCTTTAAAATTTACCGAACGAGGTTATGTAAAAATATCCGCAATCGACCACCTATCTTCAATCACCATTATTGTGGAAGATACAGGCATCGGTATCGCTTTAGAACAACAAGAACGGATTTTTGATGCCTTCGTTCAAAGTGAAGGACAAAGTACCCGCAAGTATGGTGGTACTGGTTTGGGATTAGCGATTACTAAGCGATTGACTGAAATGTTAGGGGGGAAAATTCAATTACATAGCGAACTTGGTAAAGGCAGTACTTTTACTTTTATATTTCCTAACGTAGAAGTTGCTGATATACCCTTAGAACCAATTTGTGAAAATTCCTTAGACAACGACCTCAATCAGTTTCAAGCTATCACGATTTTGATCGTTGATGATGTACGATCGAATCTCGATTTAATGAAGGGATATTTTGCCGAAAGCCAACACAAACTGCTATTTGCTCAGAACGGACAAGAAGCGATCGCGAAAACCGAAAAACACCATCCAGACTTAATTTTAATGGATTTGTGGATGCCGATCTTAAACGGATTAGCCGCCGCAGAATATCTCAAAAAGCAACCAGAAACCCAAAATATTCCTATCCTATTTATCACTGCTTCTTCTCGCCCTCAAGATGAAGTTTTACTCAAAAATTTGGCAAACGGCTTTCTACGCAAACCCGTCAGTCGCAGCGAATTAGTTTTAGAATTGAAAAAAATCTTGCCAGTTAAAGAAAATTATTCCTCCACTAATGATGAGCCTTTAGCAGCAGCTAATACCAACAACTGGATATGCGACGCCCGAGTTCTCGCCAGATTACCGGAATTACGCGATAAACTCCGCGAGGAACAAGAATACTCCTGGGAACAACTGCGCCAAACTATGAAACGTCGAGACGTGCAAGCTTTCGCTCAACGCTTACGAGAATGGGCGGTAGAATACCAATATCAACCACTATTAAACTACGCTCAAACTTTGGAAGCTCAACTAGTTGCTTTTGACTGGGAAAGCTTACCCAAAACAATAGAAGAATACCCCCAAGTATGGCAATCTCTACTATGAAACAGTTTAATCCTGAGGATTTTCTCATCTTAGTCGTAGATGATATCAACCAAAATCTCCAAGTAATTGGCGAAATACTCGAAAAAATTGGCTATGACACCACTTTTGCTACCAGCGGAGAACAAGCTTTAGAACGAGTTCAAGCTGCTCAGCCCGACTTGATTTTACTTGATTTAATGATGCCGGGAATCAATGGTTTAGAAGTTTGTCAACAGTTAAAAAACAACCCGAAATTTGAAGAAGTACCGATTATTTTTCTTACTGCTAGTAATGAAAAAGAACACTTATTAGCAGCTTTTGATAAAGGAGCAGTTGATTATGTTACTAAACCATTTAATGCACCAGAGTTACTGGCGAGAGTACGCACTCACCTAGAACTAAAAAAAACCAGAGAAGAATTAAAAGCCGCTCTTTACGAACAATCCCGATTAATTGAAAAATTAGAAAAATTAGCTACTACCGATCCCTTAACTGGCATTTGGAATCGCCGTTATCTATTAAGTAAAGCCGAATACGAACTCGACCGCGCAATTCGCTATCAATCACCCTTTTCGGTGTTGACAATAGACCTAGATAAGTTTAAACAAATTAATGATTTATACGGTCATGCCTTGGGCGATGAAGTACTGATCGACGTCACTAAAAATATATTAAAATTATTACGTAAAGTAGATTGTTTCGGTAGAATGGGAGGAGAAGAATTTGCCATATTGTTGCCAGAAACCGATATTTTACTAGCAGTTAACGTAGCCGAAAGGATTCGACAGCAAATTGCTAATTTAGTATTTAATACCGGAGATGCAGTCTTACAAATAACAGCTTGTATAGGAGTTTCTAACTATATATTAGGCAATAAACATGAAACAGTTGACGCTATCCTTCAACGCGCCGATAAAGCACTTTATCAAGCTAAAAAACAAGGCCGCGATCGGGTAATTGCTTATGAAAGCGAACCTCACTAAAAAATATCATTTATTGATGATTGAGGTTTTAATAAATGTAGTATTAGTAGATAATTAAAACTGTAATTTAATTCCATGCCAGACGAAAATATTGAATTTGTTACATCCGAATTGATAAATTTAAGCAATTGCGATCGCGAAGCGATTCAAGCTCCCGGCCACGTTCAGCCACATGGAGTACTCCTAGTGCTAGACGAACGAAACTTGCAGATTTTACAAGCAAGTGAAAATAGCGAACAACTTTTGGGAATTGCCGCCACGTCTTTACTTGGCAAAGAAATAACTACCTTATTCGAGCCAGAGCAAATTAAATTTTTAAAAGCCGTTATTTTACAGGAAAGAGTAGAAGATTTTAACCCCATTAAATTAAATACGATAGTTCATCAAAAAACTTGGGAATTTGAAGGCTTACTTAATCGTTCGGAAGGCGTCTTAATTTTAGAATTAGAACCCAAACAATCAGAAAAAGAAACTCATCCCATCAGCTACTATCATCTCATTAAAGCTAGCATTGCCAAAATTGCCAGTGCAGCCATTTTCCGAGAATCAGTAGATATCCTTGTCCGGGAATTGCGGCAAATTACCGGATACGATCGAGTAATGATTTACCGCTTTGAACCCGATGATAGTGGAGTAGTCATTGCCGAAGATAAAAAAGCAGAACTAGAGCCTTATTTAGGATTGCACTATCCAGCTTCCGATATTCCCAAACCAGCCCGTCAGTTATATTATCAAAACAGATTAAGAATTATTGTTGACGTTAACTATCAACCCGTCAAAATCATTCCCGCCGAAAACCCAGTCACTAATGCCCCCTTAGATTTAAGCCATTCCGCGCTAAGAAGCGTTTCTCCCATTCACATCGAATATCTGCAAAATATGGGCGTAGCGGCATCGCTTTGCATTTCCCTCATCGATGAAAAAAAATTATGGGGATTAATTGTTTGCCATCACGGTCAACCCAAATATGTAGATTATGAAACTCGTAAAGCCTGCGAATTCTTAGGCCATTTTATGTCTGTAGAATTATTTAAAAAACAACAAAAAGACTGGGAAATATATCAAAACAAAGTAAAATTATTCCATCAAAAATTTAAGATTTTATTTAGCAATGATAAAGAATTTATCGAACAAATCAGTCAGGATGATGCCAATCAATTACTAGAATTAATTAACGCTCGAGGTGCTGCGATCGCGTTTCCCGACCAAATCGTTACCCTCGGTAACACTCCCGATCGACAAATCATCCAAGACCTACTAAATTGGCTTCATCGGGAGCATCGAGAAGAAATATTTCATACAGACCACTTGTGCCAACTGTACCCGAACGCCCAAGCATATAAAGAACAAGTAAGTGGGTTATTAGCAATTTCTATTTTTATCAATCACACTTACTATCAAATTGTCTGGTTTAGACCAGAAGTAATTCAAACAGTTAATTGGGGAGGAAATCCCCATCAACCAGTCATTATAGAAGAAGGTCAAGCCTTGCGTTTATCTCCGCGCAAATCATTTGAATTATGGAAAGAAACAGTCAGATGCAAATCATTACCTTGGCATAAACTAGAAATAGAAGCAGCTTTAGAACTGAGAAACATCTTAATGGTAGCAGTATTGGAATTTTCCCAAACAGCCCTAGAACAAGCCGCCAAACGCGCCGAAGCCGCCAGTCGTGCCAAAAGCGAATTTCTCGCCAACATGAGTCACGAAATTCGCACCCCCATGAATGCAATTTTGGGCTTTTGCAATTTACTGCAAGGAGTTGTCAGCGATTCCAGACAGCGTTCCTATCTCGACGCCATCATGGTTAGCAGCAAATCGCTCCTATCTCTAATTAACGATATACTCGACTTATCAAAAATTGAAGCGGGAAAATTAGAACTGCACTACGAACCATTAAACTTGCAATTATTGATCCAGGATATCGCCCAAATTTTTTCTCAAAAAGCCCTGGAAAAAAATCTCTTATTACTCGTAGAAATAGACCCCAACCTACCGACGGGAATTAGCTTTGATGAGGTACGCCTGCGGCAAATTTTATTTAACGTTGTGGGGAACGCTCTGAAATTTACCGAACAAGGATTTGTCAAAATCATCCTGCAATGCCAAACTTATTCCATTAAAGAAAACAACAAAGTTTGGTTAGAAATTTCCGTTCGGGATACCGGAATCGGTATTGCATCAGACCAACAACATCGAATATTTGAAGCTTTCGTACAAAGTGAAGGACAAAGTACCCGCAAATATGGCGGTACCGGCTTGGGTTTAGCAATTACCCGCCGACTGACAACCATGCTAGGAGGAACCTTATTAGTACAAAGTCAATTAAGTAAAGGAAGCACCTTTACCTTCGTTTTTCCAGAAGTTACCCTGACTAATGTAGAAACTGCAACCCCTCAACTTCCCCAATTAAATGAAAATTTGAGCCAGTTTTGTCCGGCTACTTTACTAGTAGTAGACGATGTAGAATCTAACCGTCATTTAATTCAAAGTTATTTTGATGAAACCCAACACCAATTGCTGTTTGCTAATGATGGGTTAAAAGCAATTGAAATGGCAGAAATTTATCGCCCGGATGTAATTTTACTCGATTTGCGAATGCCTAAAATGGATGGTCGTGCGGCTGCTCGTTACTTAAAACAAAACGACCTCACTAAACATATCCCAATTATTATTTTGACTGCTTCCGCGATGGGAGAGGATCTCGAAGACTTACAATCTCTATGTGAGGGTATTTTACATAAACCCGTTAGTCGTTCTCAACTGGTCTGCCAGTTGACCAAAATATTGCCGCGTAACCAAAATTACTCATATAGTAGCGATCGTCATAACATTGTTGTAAAAGATACCCATTTACCACCAACACACTTAGAAAATTCCCAAACAAATCCATACTTAATCGAAAAACTGCGTTATGAAGAAGAAAATAGCTGGAAAAACCTGCTAGGAACCATGAAAAAACGAGAAATTCAAAATTTTGCTGGAAATTTACGCCTTATAGCCGCTGAATACCAATGTACAACCTTGCTAAACTACGTAACAACCTTAGAAATGCAACTTGCTGCGTTTGATTGGGAACACTTACCAAAGACAGTAGAACAATATCCCCAAGTGTGGCGAAGTCTCATATGAAACAGTTTAACCCGCAGGACTTCCTGATTTTAGTAGTAGACGACATTATCCAAAATCTGCAAGTAATTGGAGAAATGCTGGAAAAAGTCGGCTACGATACAACCTTTGCAACCAGCGGTCAGCAAGCTTTAGAACGTATCCCAAATGCTATACCGGATTTAATTTTACTCGACTTGATGATGCCGGGAATGAGCGGGCTAGAAGTCTGCCAAAAACTGAAAGCCAATCCTCATTTTCGGGAAATCCCAATTGTTTTCTTAACAGCTAGTAATGAAAAAGAACATCTTTTACAAGCTTTTAAAGAAGGAGCAGCCGACTACATTACTAAACCATTTCAGCCAGAAGAAGTGCTAGCCAGAATTGAGGTGAGGTTGTTTAATCAAAATCTGAAAAAACAACTAGAACAACAAAATCAGCAACTACGAGAAAGCGAACAACGTTTTCGCAGCGCTTTTGACACTGCAGCGGTGGCAATGTGTTTAGTTTCTTTAGAAGGTCAATTTTTACAAGTCAATCCGACTATGTGCCAAGTTTTTGGCTATTCGGAATCGGAAATCCTGTTAAAAAATATTCAGTCAATCACCCACCCCGATGACTTTGATGAAGATTTAATTTATTTGCAAAAATTAATCCAAGGCGATATTCTCTATTTTCGCAGAGAAAAGCGGTACATTCACAAAAATGGCAGTATTATTTGGGGATTAATCAGCGTTTCCATCTTGAGAGACAATCAAAATCAACCTCTTTACTTGATCGGTCAAATTCAAGATATCACGGAACTGAAAAAAGCCGAACAAGAATTGCGGAAAGCCAAAGAAACCGCTGAAGCTGCTAACCGAGCTAAAAGCCTTTTTTTAGCTAATATGAGTCACGAATTACGCACGCCTTTAAATGCAATTATAGGGTTTTCTCAACTACTCAGTTACGATGCTAATTTGTCCGTGCAGCAAAAAGAAAATATTACTATTATTAACCGCAGCGGCGAACATCTACTCAGTTTAATTAATGATGTTTTAGATTTGTCTAAAATTGAAGCTGGTAGAATAGTTATAGAAGAAACAGATTTCGACTTAGTAGAAATGATATCGGAACTCAAAGAAATGTTTCGATTAAAAGCCCAAGAGAAAGGCTTACAATTAGAATTTATCCTCGATCCGGAACTACCTAATTTTGTTAAAAGCGATCGACTCAAATTGCGTCAAATATTAATTAATTTATTGGGAAATGCTGTTAAATTCACTTACAAAGGAAATATAATTATGCAGGTAAAAAAGAAAGCAATAGCAATTACCGATCGAATAGGAAATAAAGCAGATGCCCCTGACTTTCCAGTAGATTATTTGCCATCTATAATTAATTTTGCTATTCAAGATACCGGAGTAGGAATAGACCCGGAAGATTTAGAACATTTATTCAATCCTTTCGTCCAAACTAAAGCGGGGATTGCTTCTCATCAAGGAACTGGTTTGGGATTAGCAATCAGCCGCAAATACGTCGAGCTTTTAGGCGGAGATATTACGGTAAATTCTCAAGTCGGACAAGGCACCACTTTCTATTTTGATGTAAAAGTTACTCCGGTGGCAGGAACTAGCATTAAACCCCAACAAAAAACCAGCCGCGTACTGGCTATCGCTCCCAATCAACCAGCCTATCGTATTTTAATAGTTGATGATAAATTTACTAATCGCCAATTATTGAATAAGTTACTTATTCCAGTTGGTTTTGAAGTGCGAGAAGCAAGTAATGGGGAGGAAGCGATCCGAGTTTGGGAAGAGTTCGACCCCCACTTAATTTGGATGGATATGCGAATGCCAGTGATGGATGGCTATCAAGCTACTCAAAAAATTAAATCTACGTTGAAAGGTCAAGCTACAGCAATTATCGCCCTTACTGCTAGTGCTTTTGAAGAACAAAAAGCAATTATCTTATCGGCAGGTTGCGATGATATTGTCTACAAACCTTTTCAAGAATCGGTGATTTTTGATAAACTTACCGAGCATTTAGGAGTACGTTTTATTTATGAGGAGAATTCTCATACAGATTTAAGCGAATCTAAAAAGGTTCTGGATATATCCGGCTTACAGGCTATGCCAAGCTATTGGTTGTTTGAGTTAGAGCAAGCGGCTTTAGAAGTAGATGAAGAAAGGCTTTGTACTCTACTGAAACAAATTCCTAGCGAACAGAAAAATTTAATTAACGCGCTGCAATTTTATATTGATAACTTTGAATATCATAAGATTCTCGAAGCATTGGAAGTAATGTTGAAAGATCGAGTCTGAAGGCAGAATACAAAACAATAATTCTCTGCTTTGTACGCCCTCTCTCTTTCCCTTTCCCTGTTCCCTATTCCCCCTCACGGGAAAATTGCGATCGCACCATCACAATTCCCCCGAACTAGAGCTTGACAATCGAATCTAGATCTGCTGATAATAATAGTTTGTGAAAACTTTAGCGCTTTTAATAAACCCTTGGCTAACGTAATTGTAATTGGTGCCCAGTGGGGCGATGAAGGAAAAGGTAAAATCACCGATTTACTCAGTAAGTCAGCAGATGTAGTGGTACGTTACCAAGGGGGTGTCAACGCCGGACATACCGTTGTGGTGCAGGGAAAAACCTTTAAACTCCATCTGATCCCCTCAGGGATTTTGTATGCCGATACCGAGTGCATCATAGGGTGTGGCACCGTCATCGACCCCCAGGTATTAATACAAGAACTAGACCAACTAGAAAAGCTAGGCATCTCAACCCAAAAGCTGCTGATTTCTCAAACAGCCCACGTTACCATGCCTTACCACCGAATCATTGACCAGGCATCGGAAGAAAGACGGGGAAACCACAAAATCGGCACCACGGGTCGCGGCATTGGTCCCACCTATGCCGATAAATCAGAGCGAACGGGTATCCGCATCCTAGACTTAATGGACACAGATGCCCTCCGCAAACAACTTCAGTGGACGATTAACTACAAAAACGTCATTCTAGAAAAACTATATAATTTGCCGCCCCTCGATCCAGAAAAAGTGATCGAGGAATATTTGGGATATGCAGAACGCCTGCGACCCCATGTAGTAGATAGCTCATTAAAAATCTACGATGCCATCAAGCGGCGGCGGAACATCCTGTTTGAAGGAGCGCAAGGCACTCTGCTCGATTTGGATCACGGCACCTATCCCTACGTTACCTCCTCCAACCCAGTGGCTGGGGGTGCGTGCGTAGGTACGGGAGTTGGCCCGACCATGATCGACAGGGTGATCGGTGTAGCAAAAGCTTACACCACTAGGGTGGGAGAAGGGCCATTTCCCACCGAACTACATGGGGAATTGGGTGAGTTATTATGCGATCGCGGTGCTGAATTCGGCACCACCACCGGACGCAAACGGCGGTGCGGCTGGTTTGACGCCGTGATCGGTCGCTACGCAGTCCGCATCAACGGGATGGACTGTCTGGCGATTACCAAACTCGACGTACTCGACGAATTAGACGAAATCCAAGTCTGCGTCGCCTACGAAATTGACGGCAAAGAGTGCGAAGATTTCCCCAGCAGTTCCCGTTTGTTTGCCCGTTGCCAACCGATTTACAAAACCTTACCAGGTTGGAAACAATCAACTGCCGACTGTCGCACCTTGGAAGACTTACCAAAACAAGCGCTAGACTACCTCAAGTTCCTAGCCGAATTAATGGAAGTACCGATCGCGATCGTATCCTTGGGAGCCAGTCGCGACCAAACAATCATCGTCGAAGACCCCATTCACGGCCCCAAACGAGCATTATTGCACGCTGATGGCACGCCAGTCACTGTCTGAAGCAAAGGCAGGGGGCAGGGGAGCAGGGGGCAGGGGAGAATATATTATTTACGGTTCTTCGCCTTTTTTTGCCTTTTTTCTTTCCCTTAATTAGCCAATTCTCGGCATAATCAAAATTTGTTGCAGTTCAATTCCTCCACAAAATAAACTATGGAACTTACAGTTGAATGTCAAAAGCGAGCAGAAAAAACTAATCCCAATACCCTGCGTCGCACCGGTTTAATACCAGCAGTTTTATACGGGCACAAAGGTACCGAGTCAGTTAGCCTGACCATTCCAGCAAAAACAGCCGAACAGCTGCTCAAAAAAGCCTCGGTCAACAACACCATCATCAATCTCAACGTTCCCGAAATTTCTTGGAACGGAAAAACCATCCTCCGGGAAGTACAAAGCCATCCCACCAAAGGATATCCTTATCACTTGAGCTTTTTCTCCGTATCTGCTCACGGTGCTATTGAAGTAGAAATTCCTTTGCACTTTGTCGGAGAAGCAAAGGGTGTCAAACTCAACGGCGGAATGTTAGATACCGTAATTACGGCACTAGCTGTCAAATGTTTACCCGACAGCATTCCAGAACACATCGAAGTTGACGTAAGCAACTTGGGCATTGGCGATGCTATCCATCTCAACGAATTAAATTTACCCGCAGGAGTTACAGCCCTAGCTACTACTAATGAAGTATTAGTTAGCGTTCTCGGCTCCCAAGGTGGCGGTACAGGTGCAGAAGCAGCATCTTAATCTCATTAAAATAAAGTGATGAGTTAATTATTGACAAAACCAGGGTATTATCCCTGGTTTTTTTGCAAAATTTGTCATTAGTCATTTATCATTTGTCATTGGTCATTTGTCATTTATTATCTAAAAGCGATCGTCATGGCTGAAACTAATCTTCCTTCCTTCATCCAACAAATGATGAAACCGGACTTTTATCCCCATCCGGTGCAAGAACCAATTCAATTAATTCAAACCCACGTTTCTTACGTATTGCTCACGGGCGACTATGCTTACAAACTAAAAAAAGCCGTCAACTTTGGCTTTTTAAACTTCTCAACCCTAGAACTCCGGCAACACTTTTGTAATGAAGAATTTCGGATGAACAAACGAGGCGCACCCGAAATTTACCTCGAAGTTTTACCGATTACTCAAACAGCAGACAAATTTCAACTCGGCGGCGCAGGTGAACCAGTAGAATACACCTTAAAAATGCGCCAATTCCCCCAAGATAGCTTATTGTTAAAACTCTTTGAACGGGGAGAACTCACAGAGGAAATCATGGAAGATTTGGGGCGGGTAGTCGCTGACTTCCACGCCAAAGCACCCATCAATGATTACATCCGTAGTTTTGGAGAAGTCGAGCAAATTCGTCAAGCGATCGACGAAAATTATCAACAAACTGAAAAATACATTGGAAAAGCTCAAACCCAAGAGCAATTTGACGAAACAAAACAATTTACAGATACCTTCTTTGCCGACAGAAAAGAATTATTTGATAGCCGCATTAAAAATAACTGGATTCGCGAATGCCACGGTGATTTGCACCTGAGAAATATCTGTTTGTGGAATGGCAAACTGATG
Source organism: Leptolyngbyaceae cyanobacterium (assembly GCA_036703985.1). Lineage (GTDB taxonomy): Bacteria > Cyanobacteriota > Cyanobacteriia > Cyanobacteriales > Aerosakkonemataceae > DATNQN01. The sequence goes on along the minus strand of DATNQN010000091.1, from coordinate 44,201 downwards.
CTATTTGACTGCATTGAATTTAACGAGCCATTCCGGTTTGTCGATGTAATGTTCGACATTGCTTATGCCGTCATGGAATTGGAAGGTTGGCAAAATCCCGAACTCAGCAATGCGTATCTAAATACTTACGTCGAACAAACAGGCGACTGGGAAGGTTTGCAGGTTTTGCCTTTATATTTAAGTCGTCAATCTTACGTCAGAGCAAAAGTAACTTCCTTTTTATTGGACGATCCCGGTATTCCAGCCGCCGAAAAAGAAAAAGCTCTAGAAACCGCTACCCACTATTACAAATTAGCTTGGCAATATACTAAACCACGCCAAGGTAAACTAATTATGATGTCGGGCGTATCCGGTTCTGGTAAGAGTACGGTAGCGAAAAAATTAGCGCGAGAAATCGGTGCAATTCACATTCGTTCCGATGCAGCCAGAAAACATTTGGCTGGTATCCCCTTGCATGAAAAAGGCGGACAAAATTTGTATTCGGCAGAAATGACCCAAAAAACTTACGGGCGTCTTTTGGAGTTGGGAATTACTCTCGCATCGGCTGGTTATCCCGTGATTTTGGATGCGAAATACGATCGAGTAGCTTTGCGAAAAGAAGTGATTAACGCCGCAGAAAAACATCATTTGCCTTTGGAAATTTTATATTGCACTGCACCGGAAGAAGTGTTGCGCGATCGTCTTTCTTCCCGTACTGGTGATGTCTCTGATGCTACTGCCGAATTACTAAGTAGCCAACTCGCATCAGCAGAACCTTTTACTGAGGAAGAACAACCTTTTGTAAAAACGATCGGGATTTAAGGATGAAGGATAAAGGATAAAGGATAAAGGATGAAGGATAAAGGATGGAAATTAACTTATTTTGTAGATCCCCCATTCCCCTACCCTACTTACAGCGGTTCCCGCAGTAGTGAGGTACACCAAATATAGTGGTAGCGACTGTAAAAAATAAGTTTGGTAAATTCTGACTGTACCTCATAACAGAGAAAACCGCTGTATAGGTAAGCGCAAATGCGATCGGAAAACATCTCAGCTGGATTGAAATTAGCGATATTCTTTTTGCTAAGCTTTCTATTGCTGAGATTGTCACCCCAATTGAGCTTTTTGTTAGCTATCTTAGGGGGTATATCGGGTGGTTGGATATTTGCTCAATGGCACAATACAGAACCACCCAAAATTGCTGAAAAAACAACTTCCCAAATCGAAAAAAAAGGGTTTTTTACCCTGACAAGGAAAGGGGCGAAGGAACAAGCAAAGAAAAAAATTAGCCAAAAACGTCCCAGTATATTTTTCTGGAAAAATCCCCGCCCCCGTAAATCTAAATCACGTCGTTAATTTGAAAAAAAATCTAAAATCTAAAATCCAAAATCTAAAATCGATTGACAGATGTTTTTATTTTTATCAAAATTACTGCCAACTTTCTTTTATCCTTTGGGGTTGACTTGTTTGTTGATGATCGTAGCGTTAGTGCTGATTTGGAAAAAGCCGAAGTGGGCAGCAGGAGCAATCGGTTTAGCGCTATTCGTTTTACTATTAGCAAGTAATGGTTGGGTATCTGGTGCGTTAGTGCGATCGCTCGAATGGCAAAATATCCCCAATGGCGAACTTCCACAAGCTCCTGCGATCGTAGTATTGGGAGGAGGAGTTTTACCGAAAGTCCCCCCGCGTCCTTGGGTAGAAGTCTCTGACAATGGCGATCGCGTTCTTTACGGTGCAAAATTATATCGGGAAGGCAAAGCACCATTTTTAATTCTCAGCGGTGGTCGCATCGACTGGAAAAAAGGTGGCCCGCCAGAATCTCAAGATATGGCAGAAATAGCACAACTCATGGGCGTCCCCGCTTCCGCGATCCTGCAAGACCCCACTTCCCTCAACACATATCAAAATGCCGTCAACGTCCGGAAAATCTTAGACGAAAAAGCCATTCAACGAAGAGTCTTATTAGTCACCTCGGCTACCCATATGCCCCGTTCCCTTGCCATCTTTAAGCGTCAAGGAATAGATACCATAGCAGCACCTACAGATTTTGCCTACATCCAGTCTCAAGAACAAGAACAAAAAACTTGGCAAGGAACTTTACTGAATTTACTACCCGATGCAGAGAGATTGCAGCACACGACCCGCTCTTTAAAAGAATATATTGGATTAGTTGTCTATCGCCTGAGAGGTTGGCTCTAAGAAATTTTAGATTGAAGAATTGGAGAAACAATTCAGAAGTCAGAATTCAGAACTCAGAATTCAGAATTCCAGAGTTACAAATCCCTGCCCCCTGCCCAAAAGTCATGTCAGAAGAATTAAGACAAATTATACCAATGCCGCCACAGGCAGCAGATGAAATGTTTGCTGCCTATCAAGCGACTAACCAGTTTTACCGGGAAATAACCTACCGTCAAGAATTCGAGCGTTACTGTCAGTGGTATTACACCACAGCAGAACACCACCGACAAGAGCTTAAAAAAATGCAAAGCGATATTAATATTCTTGGTTGCTTTCGTCGCCATCAACAAAGATCTGACGATTAAAGGATGAAGTGTAAAAGATAAAGGATGAAGGATCAAGGATGAAGGATGAAGAATAAAAATCCACTAAATTTTCTCCTTTCCCCCCTTTGTTCGGTTTTATCCCTCATTAATTGGTCAAAATGCTGAATTACTGGGGTTTATTCTGAATGTTTACTTTATCCTTCATCCTTTACACTTCATCCTTCAAATCGCTTCTAGCTCATTTTCCCGGAAGTGGCCTTTGAATTTTTTGTCAAATTTGACCTGTATGGGAAGGTTAGCGCTGACAGGTCTACCTTGCCACTCACTAATAATCGCCACGACATCTCCTTCTAAACCCTTGATATCAAAGGGTTGACCGCGATGTTCGGGATGATGGTAAACAACTACAGACTCTTTGACCCGTACTCGATCGCCAACTTTCATAACTTCCAAAGTTTCCTTTTGAGAGTTCCGCTTTACACGGCCCCAGACAACTTTTTAATCTTTGCATAGAACAGGCACGGTTTTTCCTCGGATTTGTCAATTAATGCTGAGATGGGCTCGGATGGGGAGCAGAGGAGCAGGGGAGCAGGGGAGCAGGGGAGCAGGGGAGAAAAAGAAAATTAGTAATTTTTATCCTTCATCCTTCAGACTTCATCCTTCAATCCTGAAAATCCCGATCCTAATTGGGGGATTCGATCGATGTTGGTGGTGGGGAGGTATTTTCGGGCGTGCGCGATCGCCAAACACCGTATCCAGCTAGACTGACGAGCGCTAATGCAGTCAACATTCCCAGTATGAGCGGCAACCTAGAACTCGATCGCTCGTTCTCCTCAACCGATTCTTCCTCATATTCTGGTGGTCGATCGTATAACAAAGCTCTCGAAGCTGCGGTCATTTCCAACTCCACCGGATTAGTATCGAAAGGTCTGGTTTCTTCCTCCATCTCCGCTTTTTTGGGATCGAACAGCATCGGCGGTTCTGGAGAAAGCAGACAGCAGGTGAGTACGATCGAAGTATTATCATGGCCATTTCTCTGATTCGCCACTTCTACCCAAGATCGAACTGCCGATTCCAAGGGAAGCCTACCTTTGAGAACGGGTTTGGCAAAATCCTGCCAAGTACTTTCTACCACGCCGCGATCGCTCAAACCATCAGAACATAACAGCAGCAATCCATCCTCTTCAATAATCAATCGCTGCACCGAAGGACGAAGCAATTCCGCATCCCGCGTTCCCAACGCTTGAGTCAGCGCACCCCCATCAACGCGCCGCAGCGCCTCGCGATAAAGGCTGCGTCCCATTCGCACTTCCCGGCTAGCTACATCGTCATCTACAGTCAAATTCAAGCAGTATTCCTCTGTAATCCAGTAAACCCGGCTATCACCCACGCTAGCAATGTAGAGTTCGTGGGCATTTCCCAACACCTCCCCATCAGGCGTTTTAATCTTTTGGGGTAACTGGAGTCCCATCACCAAAGTCGTCCCCATTCTTTGGCGCATTTCTCGCCCTTGAGCATCATTCTGGGTAGAAATCATGTTATTGACCACCCGAATAATTGCGGTCAGTTGTTCGACGATCAGTTCGGGAGGAACGATATCATTTTGTTCGGCTACTTCTACCAGCAACGCCCTTAGCTGAAGCTTAAGAGTTTGCAAAGCCAATGAGCTAGCTACTTCGCCCCCTTCATGACCGCCTATTCCATCGCAAACCAAACTTAAATGAGGAATTAGCAGATCGTTAGGTTCCTCATAGCGATCGTACATATCCGCCGCCGTCGGATAACAAGTATCTTCATTGCTTTGGCGTTTTGGCCCGGTATCGGTTTCCCCAGCCACTTGCAAGCGTAAGGGGAGTCGAGCCGCCTGTTCTAACAATAGCTGGTTGAGTTGAGTCGCGATCGCCTGCAATTCCACCCCACGCACCATTTGCTGACAAATTTCTTGCAAGCGCGCGATCGCGGGATGTTCTCCACTAGCTGAAATCCAATCCAGCCAACACTCGCCCAATTCCTGTAGAGAAGGCTCTTTCTGCAATTCCGAGGCATCTTGGTACAGTTCCAACAGCCACACCCGCCATCCTTGAACTCGCAAGTTCTCTGCGATCAACAAGCTGGATGCCACTCCCATTTCTAACAAAGGCGTCCACAATTGGAGAATTTGCCACAACCAATATACCCATCGCACCGGCTTGGCTTGGCTCCAAGCTTCTAGCATAGAAGGATAAAGGTTGCCATCTTTATCTATTGGCACGTTTTCTAGCAGGATTACCTCAGGAGTCTCCGTGTCTGACTCGTTATCTAAAACAGCCAAACCATAAACTTCGGGAATATGGAGACGGAAAGGGAACAAGTGCAGATAAGGAAGAATTTGGTCGGGTAACTCTTGGGGAACGTAGGACGGCAGTTCCGGTTGCGTATCCAGCCAAATTTGCGGTGCAACAACCTGATATCTGCCCTGGATTAATTCTCCAGCGGGGAACGGTACTACTATGGGGTCAGCTACCCAAAGATAGCGATTAATTGGTGGCTCGGAACTGCTCATGACGGTAAAAATCGATCGAAAAATATTAAATCAGAGCGAGAAGGTAAACATTGATGTTACAACCAGGGAAATTTAGCAGTTAACTGTTGTAGTAAAGCAAATAAGGGAAGACACCCTTAATCGTACCTGGATAAAGTGGAGTAGTTCATCATTTGTTTATAAATCTACCGACCCAAATATCAAGATGTCATTAAGTTCTTCGATAATCTGGTTGCCAAAAGGGACGATCGGTAAAGTTTCTACCGCATCCGTTCTGTTTGGATTGAGTCCCACCCTATTTTGGTTAGCTCTGGGGGTAGTGCTTTGTTCGGTAGAACTACTTCTGCCGACTGCTTTTATCGCATTCGTGATGGGATTGAGCGCCCTGTTGGTAGCTGCGATTGCCACGGTATTACCTTACCCTCAATTACAAGTGTTGATTTGGCTGGCACTTTCCACCGCTGCCATTTTTCTCTCCCGTCGTTTCTTACCCAAGGGAAAAGCGCGATCGATCGAGGGTGCTACCCAAGCGCAAACGATGGGCGAAATTTTACCTGGGCAGACAGGACGGGTACTCTACGAAGGTAACTCTTGGCGGGCGCGTTGTGCAGATGACAAAATTCGCTTAATTCCTAACCAAAAAGTTTACGTGGTAGGACGAGAAGGCACTACTTTAATCGTGATGCCAGAACAGCTTTTAGATTCATAAACATTAAATTTATCGAAAATTAGGAGATTTCATATGGGAGATTTATTTAGTTTACTAGTAACCATTTTTGTAGTGTTAGGCGTACCCGGATTGACGGGGATCAGGATTATCAAACAAGGAGAAGAAGCTTTAGTAGAAACTTTGGGTAGATATAACGGTAAAAAGCTCACTCCCGGTCTCAACTATGTTGTTCCCGTTTATCAAAGAATCGCTTACCAACAAACGATTCGGGAAAGGGTTTTAGATATTCCTCCCCAACAATGTATCACTCGCGATAACGTTTCGATTACGGTTGACGCGGTAGTTTACTGGCGCATTCTCGATCTGGAGAAAGCATACTATAAAGTGGAAAATCTCCAGGCAGCTATGGTGAATTTGGTACTGACTCAAATTCGCGCTGAAATGGGTAAATTGGAGTTGGATCAAACTTTTACTGCCCGTTCGGAAATTAATGAAATTCTGTTGCGAGAACTAGATGAATCTACCGATCCTTGGGGAGTTAAGGTAACGCGGGTGGAATTGCGCGATATCGTTCCTTCCAGAGCAGTCCAAGAGTCGATGGAATTGCAAATGTCTGCGGAACGGAAAAAACGGGCGGCAATTCTGACTTCGGAAGGGGAAAGGGAATCGGCGGTTAACTCTGCGCGAGGTAAGGCGGAAGCACAAGTATTAGAAGCAGAAGCACGCCAAAAAGCGGCGATTCTGGAAGCAGAAGCTCAACAAAAGGCGATCGTACTCCGCGCCCAAGCAGAACGCCAACAGCAAGTTCTTCAAGCTCAAGCCACTGCTGAAGCGCTGCAAATCATTGCCAAAATTCTCCAAACAGACGCCCACGCCCGCGAAGCTCTCCAATTCTTACTGGCGCAACATTATCTGGATATGGGTCAAAAAATCGGCAGCAGCGATAGCAGCAAGGTGATGTTTATGGACCCCCGCAGCATCCCCGCTACTCTGGAGGGAATGCGATCGATCGTGGGAGATATCGGTCAAAGTAATAATCAATAGATTCTTTGTGGAAGCTCTGAGAAAGCCGGTTTTTTGAAGAAACCGGCTTTCTTTTGCGATCGCTTTATCGTCGGGAAAAAGGAAAAGAAACACCCAGCGCAAAACCCAAGGCTATAGCGACTGTTAAACGATCTTGAGAAAGCAGGAACAGCCCCAAAATCCCTACCAAAGCGCTAAAGAAGAACCCCCATCTCAAACGCGCCAATAGCTTGTTGTGAGAAACTGCGGGCTTTTCCTCTAAAGCTTTGAGGGTAATGTCAGTACTGTCTAACTCAGCAATAATTTTTTGGATGTCTCTACCGGTTTCTCGTTCCAAACGCGCGATCGCATCTCTGTCTGCTTTGACTGGAGATACCGATAATCTGAGTAAAGACTCCTTCAACGGAATCGTAGGTAAGTTTTGTGGTGGTTCGTTGTTGTTCATCTTGAGTTGATCCTTCATCATTTAGACTTCATCCTTCATCCTTTAATCCAGATCGGTTTTGCTCCTATCTGTTTTTCGGTTTTTCCCCATAGTAGTTATTAGAATAACGAGCGATTATAAAGATGTGAAGCAAATCACTTATCGAACAGCCAAGCAAGGGTAGAAACGAGGTAGATCGAGTATGGCTATTATTAGATGGAATCCTTACAGCGAAATCGAAAGCATCCGTCGTCAATTCGATAAAATGTTTGATGATGCAACGGCATTTTCTCCATCGTTTAATAATGTTTGGAAGCCAGCAGTTGAGCTACAAGATAATGGTGACAATTTGACATTAAAAGCTGAACTTCCTGGAATTGAAGGTAAGGAGTTAGATATCAGCGTAACTCGCAATGCTGTAGTCATTCGCGGTGAGAAACATTACGAAAATCAAACCGAAAATAAAGGTTTCTTCCATTCCGAGTTCCGTTACGGCAAGTTTGAAAGAGCGATCGGGTTGCCCGTAGAAGTTCAGAACGATAAGGTAGAAGCCAATTTTGCTAACGGTATTCTAACTCTCACTCTGCCAAAGAAGGAAACAGCAAAAAATCGCGTAGTCAAGCTTAATTTAGGTGGCTCTGAAACTACTCCTACTGGAGAAACAGCACAAACTGAAGCTAAGTAATAAAATCATTGCCGCCTATTAATTAGCTCGAAACTAGACTAATTTAAGCCACACTTATTGTTAGCGGGTTAACGATAGGTGTGGTTTTTTGTTCGCTCAATAACAAGAGTATATTTAAGGATTAAAGGATGAAGTCTGAAGGCTAAAGTTAGGTGTCACGAGTCAGGATTCAGACAATTAATTCATCGCCCCATCGCCCTATCTCCCCATCTCCCCATCCCCCCATCCGTTATTCTTGTTCTGCTGTTTGACATTGGTTACAAAGTCCAAAAAATTCCAGGGTATGATAGAAAATTTTGAACTCGTGTGATTGGTGCAATTGCGTTTCTAATTCTTGGACTGGACATTTGTCCAAGGAAATAGATTTGCCACACTCTAAACAAGTTAGGTGGTGTTTGTCTTCGTGTACCGAACTATAAAGAGATTCCCCGTTGGGTAACATTCGCACTTGAACTGCGCCTTCGAGTTTTAAAGCTTCTAAGGCACGGTAAACTGTTGCTAAACCGATGCCTTGGTTTTGTTTACGCAGTTCCAGATAGATATTTTGTGCCGAAATAGCTTGGTGTTGCTGCATTAACAAATTTAAAATGCGTCTCTGACTGCGAGTGTGTTGTCCTTTCATCCTGAAATTTTGTTTATGGTGAGAGCCCGTGCCTTTTTATAAGCTAGCTCAGTTGGTGCCTGCTACATAGCTTAAGTTGCTAGTTATAACAATTGACGTAGAGAGGGGCTCTCTTGCTAGGGGCTAGGGAAAGAAGGGACTAGAATTAAATAGTCGAAAAAAGTTTTCCGTTTTGAATCATCTTTTCACTTTACTACCAGCCTAAATCCTATAACTAGCAACTTACAATAGGGAGGCTGGAAGCTAAATGTATTTTTGATGGGGAAATAGTTGTGTTAAAGTTTAACGCTCGCATCTATGTTACTTTACGCCCTTCGGTTTTAGATCCGGCTGGTGTGGCGGTACAGTCGGGACTTAAGCATATGGGTTATGAAAATGTGGAACAGGTGAGAATTGGCAAGTATGTCGAAGTGACGTTGAATGCGGAATCGGAAGAGGCGGCGCGGCAACAACTGGATATTATCTGCGATCGCCTGTTGGCAAATCCAGTAATCGAAAATTATCGTTTTGAGTTAAATGCGGTGTCTGTACCAGCGGAAGCGGGGACAAAAGTATGAAGTTTGGGGTATTGGTTTTTCCGGGTTCTAATTGCGATCGCGATGTGGTTTACGTTACTCGCGATCTCCTCAAGCAGCCGACTCGTATGGTTTGGCACGAGGAAACTGATATTTCCGATCTAGATGTAATCGTGGTTCCGGGTGGTTTCAGCTACGGGGATTATTTGCGCTGCGGCGCGATCGCCCGTTTCTCTCCGGTGATGAAAGCTACTGTGGAACACGCAAATAAAGGTAAGCTGGTGCTGGGCATTTGCAATGGTTTCCAGGTGCTAACCGAGGCGGGTTTGTTACCTGGGGCGTTGGTACGAAATCGGGATTTGCATTTTATTTGCGATCGCGTTCCCTTACGAGTAGAACGCACCGATTTACCTTGGACTCAGCTTTATCAAGCGGGACAGGTAATCACTCTACCAATTGCCCACGGTGAGGGTAATTACTATGCCGATGCCGATACATTGGCACAGTTGGAAGATAACCAGCAAGTGCTATTTCGCTACGAAGGAGAAAATCCTAACGGTTCTTTAAATAATATTGCTGGTATTTGCAATATTAAAGGAAACGTGGTAGGAATGATGCCTCACCCGGAACGCGCATCAGACCCCATGTTAGGGGGAACGGATGGCATGAAATTATTTGAAGGATTGTTAAAGGTGGCAGTGGGTGCGATCGCTTAGTAGTTACCACTTCACTTGGATCGGTGTCACTTTTAATTTTGGCAGGGGGCAGGGGGAAAGATTTGTAACACTCTTATCAAGTGAATTGGTAAGTTAAGGGCAAAACCCGGTTTCTTTCAAAAGCCGGGTTTTTTTAGTTTGTGCCTTTTTCCTTCATCCTTCATCCTTCATCCTTTAAACTTCATCCTTTAAACTTCATCCTTTTAAATATTAACTATCTCGAACTGCTGGGGAATTAGCGATCGCATTTGCACCTTTTTGCATCATTTCAATATCGGAATTCAACCAAGGACGGACATCTTGGCAATGATGAGCAATTAGTAAACCCCACAACTTAGCAGAAGTTAAAATAGGTACTACTAAATTAGCTTTAACTCCCAGATACCTGAGAGAGTTTCGATGACATTCATGAATTGATTCTGCTTCAATATTTGGAATTGCTCGTACTCTTCCTGCTAAGTACATAGCAGCATATTCTCCATTGAAACACTCATCAGGGCCAGTTGAGCCTAAAATAGACAATTTTTTAGCACTTAAAGACTCAAAGGTAACTTGTCCTTGCCATTCGCTATAAAAATAGTATAAAACTACCCGATCGACCTGTAGAAATTCTCTAAGCTCATCCGTAGTCTTTTGGATTAAAGCATCCCGTTCCATTTTTTTACTGAGACGGTCAACAAACTTTCTGAGGTGAGGATCGCCTTTGCTCATATTTGTACGATCGGAGTTTCTGGGTAAGTTACTTGGTGCTGAATGAAAACTCATACTCAGGGAAAAGCTATTTGCGATTTATGTATCATACATCCGGATGTTCTAAAAATTACATCACAATTGAGAATCAGCCTAAATGAAATCGTTATGTTTACGCGATCGCAAACATATATCCGAGTATAGCTAAAAGGTAAATAGGTAAAAATTCTATCTAATAGCAGGCTCTACTTTGCAAAAAAATGGTAATCGAAAATTGCCAATTTATGCTCTATTTAGTATTCCAGAATACTAATCGATCGATGTTAATAACTCAGCAATTTACTTAATCTATATAAACAAATTGTAAAGTTATATTGCAAAGGTTTTAAAAAATATTTAAAAACCTGCCAAAACCCGATCGGAACCTTAACGTAGAAATTTATAGGAATGTTGCTAGGAAAACATCATGGATAAACTACAGAGATATCGGATGGTATGCACTCTCACCTTTGGCGATATCTACGGTCAAATCGTCATTTGGTTAATCGTCATTTTCTTGAGTTTGGCTTCCGCCCTTGCCCTGTGGAGTACCGTTCGCCAAATCTACGCCTTAGTTACGGTGGGACTCATTCTCGTCCTATCCCTGCCATTCTTGCTGTTTGCCTTCGTTACTACCCTACTGAACCATATTGAATTTGTACCTTTGGGACAAGAAGAAACCACGCGCACCAGTCCAGTTGGCGTACCCAATCAAGAAACTGCCCAAGCAAGTATTTGATCCGTCATTTGTGATTCGTCATTTGTCATTTGTAATTCCGCAGTTGACCAAAGACCAATGACTAATGACTAATGACCAGTGACCAATGACCAATCACAAATGACAGATTTGTAAAAAACTTCCCCATTTTTGGCTGGGGGAGTTTTTATTTGGGAGAGCATAGATAAAGGAATAAGGATATCGAATTCAATATGTTAGAACACGATGTAATTATAGTTGGTGGTGGATTAGCAGGGTGTCGCGCTGCGGTGGAGATTGCTCGCACTGACCCGAAATTGAGTGTAGCAGTAGTAGCAAAAACTCACCCGATTCGATCGCACTCGGTCGCCGCCCAAGGAGGAATGGCAGCTACCCTGAACAATGTCGATCCGGAAGATACCTGGCAAGCCCATGCCTTCGATACCGTCAAAGGTTCCGATTATTTGGCAGACCAAGATGCGGTAGAAATTCTCACCCGCGAAGCACCGCAAGTCATCATCGACTTAGAACACATGGGAGTGTTGTTCTCCCGCCTGCCCGATGGTCGCATTGCCCAACGTGCGTTTGGCGGACATTCCCATCGTCGCACTTGTTACGCCGCCGACAAAACCGGTCACGCCATTCTCCACGAACTAGTGAATAATCTCCGGCGTTACGGCGTCCACATCTACGATGAGTGGTACGTGATGCAACTGATTTTAGAAGATGGTCAAGCTAAGGGGGTGCTGATGTACCGCATCCTCGACGGGGAAATGGAAGTAGTTCGCGCCAAAGCGATAATGTTTGCCACTGGCGGTTACGGTCGAGTTTACAATACTACTTCTAATGATTACGCCTCGACTGGTGACGGTTTGGCGATGTCTGCTTTAGCAGGCGTACCCCTGGAAGATATGGAATTCGTACAATTCCATCCCACTGGATTGTATCCGGTGGGGGTATTGATTTCGGAAGCGGTGCGGGGTGAGGGTGCGTATCTAATTAATAGTGAAGGCGATCGCTTTATGGCGAACTACGCCCCCAGTAGAATGGAACTAGCCCCTCGCGACATTACCTCAAGAGCGATTACGCGGGAAATTCAAGCCGGACGGGGCATACATCCCGACGGTTCTGCTGGTGGCCCGTTCGTTTACCTCGACTTGCGCCACATGGGTAAAGAAAAAATCATGAGTCGAGTTCCCTTCGCGTGGGAAGAATGTCACAGGTTAGTCGGTATCGATGCCGTACATCAACCGATGCCCGTCCGCCCCACCGTTCACTATTCAATGGGTGGCATTCCCGTCAATACTAGCGGTCAAGTGCGGAGTGGCCCAGATGGTTTGGTGGAAGGTTTCTTTGCCGCTGGGGAAGCTGCTTGCGTGTCCGTTCACGGCGCTAACCGTTTGGGGAGTAATTCCCTCTTGGAATGTGTAGTATACGGGAAAATCACCGGGGCTGCGATCGCGCAATACGTCCAAAATCGCAAACTACCGGAAATCGACGAACAACGGTATATCAAGGATGCAAAAACCCAAATTCAATCTTTATTAGACCAAAAAGGAGAAATTCGCATCGGACAACTGCGACAAAACTTCCAAGACTGCATGACTCAACACTGTGGCGTTTTTCGCACTGACGCGATCGTGCGAGAAGGATTAGTCAAATTGCAACAACTACAAAAGCAGTACGAAAATATCTATTTAGATGATAAAGGTAAACTTTGGAATACGGAAATCATCGAAGCGATCGAACTGCGTAGTTTAATGATTGTCGGTCAGTTAATTCTCACTTCTGCCCTTAATCGCCAAGAAAGTCGCGGCGCACATTACCGAGAAGATTATAGCGATCGAGATGATGACAATTTCCTCAAGCACACCCTCGCTTACTATTCTCCTGCCGGCATTGACCTTCAGTATAAACCCGTAGCAATTACCATGTTCGAGCCAAAAGAAAGGAAGTATTGATCGAACTTCATTAATTTTGAGCATTTATTAGAGTGGGTGAGAAACCCGGTTTCTTGAAGAAACCGGGTTTCTGTGTACCTTACAAGGGTTGCAAACCGCTTTAATTACGGTCTTTCTGTACCAAAAACCTATTAAATATAAACTTTTGTAAAAGAATTAGGTAATATCTCGGTCTAGAAGGGAAGAGCATACATAAGCAATTACTTAAGTATCCGATCGGGGCATTTATTCATTCCACGTATAAACCCATAAAGGAATCAAGCAATGACAACCTACAATCTCGGTTCTTTAGGTACTACTCCCCAAACTCGCACAGATACGGTAAGCAGTGGTGTAAATAATACAGATATCTTCCAATTTACTTTAGGCAGCACGAGAAACATTAACATAGCTCTCACTGGTATCACGGGAACCGAACAAGCTGCGCTTTCCCTGTTTAGGGATACCAATAATAATGGTGTATTAGATTCAACCGATCAAAGAATAGTAGGAACCTTCGATAGTGGCGGAGATATCGAAGATGATGCCTTGATTAATTATCGCTCTCAAGCAGCGGGTACTTACTTTGCCAAAGTAACTTATGGTGCTGGGAGTTTAGTTGATTACAAAATAAGTTTATCAGCCACCGGAGCAGGTTCACCTAGTAATTTGCTGCCAACAGAAATAAACGTTGGTAATCTAAATTCTCAAGCTTACGCAACTTTTACTGATTATATAAGCAACCAAGACACTGTTGATACCTACAAATTTAACTTAAATACTGACGATGTTGCTTTTACCGCATCCTTGACTGGTTTAAGTGCTGATGCTGATATCCGGCTAATTAGAGATTTCAACGGCAATGGTGTAGTTGATGCAGGCGAACGAATTGCCAGTTCTGCTTTAAGTGGAACTTCTCCGGAACAGATAAATACTACTTTGGATGCTGGGGATTACTTCATACAAGTTTTTCAATACAGTGGCAGTACATCCTATAACCTAAGCCTAATCGCGCTATCATAAGGTTTCTATAAGGGTGTATTCAGAAGTCAGAATCTCCTAGTCGGGTAGCAAAATGATTCTGGCTTCTGAAGAACTACTAGTTAGATATATCGACTGTCTAATCAAGTTAAAAGAATTAAACATCAATAAAAACATCAACATCAACTTGGGCTTGCTTTAAAATATTTCTAAGTGTTCCTTCCTTGATTTCACGATGATGAGGAATAGTTGTTTTTAGATTTGTTACTGGATTAAACCAAATTTCGTGATCTCCTTTTGCTGCACGATAGAATACAAAACCTAGTTTTCCTAGCTTATGAGTGACTTCTCGATAAGAAAATCCTGCTAATCTTCCCATTATACCTCCATAATTAGAGGATATTCAAACTGAGAAGGCAAATCTTGTAATTGAAAGTCTTGATTATTTTCTTTTTCTAAATCTAGCAGAACTTTAGCTACATCTTCAGCAATTTCTATGGCTTCCTGTACTGTTTTTCCTTCAGCGACTAAACCTTGTAAATCATCACTGGTAGCCACAAAATATACTTGTCCATCTTCAATAAATTTTTCAATTTTGAGCCTAATTAGCGTTTGCATTTACTTAATCTTTTTTACAAAAAACAGCACGATTAAATTTGGTTATCATCATTATCAATTTAGAAGCTAAGCAATTTGTGCAAGAAGTGCTTGCACAAATTGCTTATTCAATTGGAAAACCGGGAATGATGCGATCGATCTCTGTCATCAGTTGCATGGTTTCTTTCAAGGCAACTACTACTTTTTGATAGTGCAGCACATCATCAAAAGATAAACTTCGGTTAGCTTTTTTGCGGTCTTTTAGCCATTTGTCTAAAACCTGATAACCGCCAATCTTGAATTCCCAAACTTCTGGTGCAATTCCTTCAAAATAACGGTTTTTATTGATATAAACTCGCTGTTCTGTTAGTTTGTAGGTAACTTCGGTAACGGTATTATCGCCATCACCGCCTACTTTAGTAATTAGCTTGTTGAGTTTTTTCGATTTCATCAAGTGCAGTTCTACTAATTCCTGACCTTTTTCGCCTAAGTCTTTGAATAGTTTATCGTTGCTAGTGAGAGGTACACGAGGAAAATCTATTTTGAGAAATTCGGCGTAGCGTTGACGATAAGTGGGACTGTGGAATATGGCGTAGATGTAGTAAAAAATTGCTTCTGGTGTGGGTATGTATTCTAATTTTTGTTGAATTGAATTGATAAATTTTTGAGATATATTTATTTCAATTTTACCGCTTGCAAAGAGAGAACCCTGTGGATTATCAAGATCCGGATAAAGGTAAAGAGGAAAAACATAATTAACTTCTTTAAGACATAAAGTATGATTATTAATTAAATTAGATGTACATAATACTTGGTCGTAGATTCTTTCTATTTCAACATTACGAGATGTAATGAACCCTAAATTATTGGTTTGTAAAAAATTTCTCATGACTTCATTTCTTGGAAGTTCAACTACATCCTCATGGTGATAATAAGCTCTCCAATCAAACGGACGATAAAGACATTGTGTAAAATATTTTTCCCAATCTTTATTTGACTTAAGAGAACGTCGCTTTTGGCTTAATTTCCAATCTCTTGTATCCTGAATTTCATAAATATTGCTAATTTCTTCATCTGTAATGCTTAAGTCTCTAAATTTTTCTATACGTTTGCGTAGTTCTGATAAATCAAAATCAAAAACAAAATGATCGCGATGAGTTTTGACTCCTGTTGAATTAACAGGCATAATATCAGTAATTTTCCATCCCTGTTCATACTCTGCTCTGCAATCAGTACTTTGAGGAATAAAAAGATAAAACGGCGAATTGGGAAAAATTTCTGTCCATTCAACCGAATTTATATCATGTTCTTGAAGATAGTGATACTTATCTTCCCGCGAACCCCAGAGATGAGCGTGATAAATTTTTGCCATTAGATCACCTCAAAAATATAACAGCGCTTTAGTACTTCTGAAAAATCAGCAACTTCAAAAAATAATTCTAAAGCTTCAATTAAATTATTTCTTGCTTCTTCCCTAGAATCACCTTGGCTAACAATATCTAGTTCTGGACATAAAGCTACATAACCATCGCCTTCACGCTCAATAATTGCTGTAAATTTTTGGGTTCGTATCATACTGCTTTCTCTTTGGGATATTATTTTACTCAGTTTTCCATTCAGTTTCTGGAATGTCGGCACTTACCATAATATTGCGTAGCGTTCCTATTGGTAGATCCCGCCCTTTGTGATAAGGGACGATCGCTTGGATCTGACGATCGAGATTTCGCCACTTACGATGACTCCCTTTTTGCGAAACTAACTCAAACCCATAACGCTCCAAAATACGTTCAACTTCATCTGCGTTCATGCGTCGGGTACGAGTCATTTAACTGAAACCTCCCGCAAAATTGTTCCTTCTTTTAATACGATCGGATCGGGTTCAAGATAAAGTGCGATCGCCTCACGGATATTTTCTAAAGCTTCTTCTTCTGTTTCTCCTGCTGAAACGCAACCAGGTAACTCTGGACACCAAACTGCCCAATCACCCGTTTCTCGATCGGGTTCAAGAATAACACGCCATTTCATGTTACTTTCTCCTGGGGATATTTAACCATAATAGCAACTGCTACACCTTGCTGAATATCAAACACATTTTTATCAGGTGAACCATCGGGAGTAACTTCTTTTTTCTTACTATTTCCATGTAAATCCATTACATAAATTTCATCAAAAGTCTTCTCAAGACTCTGGCGCATACCTCTAAAAGTTGGATTATCGAGATATCCATGATTAGTAATAAATGCCAAAATACCGGAACCCGTTTTGTCTATTCGCCACTGTCCAAACCGGATAAATTTTACATAGTCATCTTGTAACCATTTAGGATTACGTTCTCCCAATGGCAAACCATCCACATAATAATAATCTTGCACTAAACCAGCAATCCATTCGCTTTTATTTGCAGAATGTCCCGAATATGGTGGATTACCTAATACTACCATTACAGGGACATCCCTTTTAATTGTCGAAGCTTGATTAGCCTCCTCTGCTACAAATTGACCAAACAAAATTTCCGATTTTTTCAATGCTTCATCCAACGTATTAGTAAGATAAATCCCTAACCTCTGTTTTCCTGTAAATTGATAACCAAGTTCTTGCAGTTGCAAACCCAATTTGAGGTGAGCAATAGCATAAGGAGCCATCAATAACTCAAAACCAAATAACCTATTTAGCAAATTTTCTCGTACATAGCTATCCCACTGATTCGCCATGCCAATTTCTTCTAAATTGCGATAAATTTGCTTGATTACTTCATATAAAAATGTACCCGTTCCCGTTGCGGGATCGAGAATTTGGACTCGCGGCTTTTGCGTCACCGGATCTTTAGCATTATCTGCCAATCCCAACGGCAAATCAAACCGATCTTTGAGAATTGCATCGATCGATCGCACGATAAATGATACCACTGGTTCCGGTGTATAATACACGCCTCGACTTTTCCTTAATGCCGCATTATACGCCGCCAAAAATGTCTCATAAAAATGCACAACTGGATCTTCTTGACGGGTACGCCGCCCAAAGTTTTCCAGAATATTGCCCATGTCTACCTGAGACAATAATTGCACTAAATCATCAATTGCCCAATCAATCTGGCTAATGGCATCCGTTTCAACGATTGTATTAAATAATCGCTTCAAAAATGGATTAGTTGCCGGAATATAAGTACCAGCAGTGCGACGAGTAAATTGTTCGTTCCCTGGATTTTGAGCATGACCGACTCTAGCTGTAAACAAACCATAAGATATAGTTTGGGCATACATATCGGCAAAGTCAGAATCATTAATATCTGGTAGTAATACCTCACTAAATCCCTGTCTCAATTGATGCAATTCACCATCATTCGCTTCTAAACTCAGCGCAGTTTCTATGGCTAACCGAATTGCTTTTGTTAACCTCGCCATCTGTTGAGCCAAATCTTCAGGACTGCTGATAATTTCGCCTGTATAGTTGAGAAATTGCTCCAACAGTGCAGCAATCTTATCGGTATTTTTTATCTGAAGTTTATCCCCATTCAGATCTGCTAAAATTTCTTTCTGCCTGCGCTTTCCATTTACATACCAACGGAACTCTAGATAATTAGTTAATATTAGATTAGGAAACGCCTCTAAGTAGCGTTTTAGCTGCTCCGTTTTTTCAATCCCATCCAAATCTAGCCCAACATCCTTAGCTTCTACATAACCTACCAGTAACTCCCGTCGCTTTACTGTAAAATCTGGTATTCCTGCCTTATTTCCCTTTTCTTCAATCACTGCATCAATCCCTTTACCGGGATCGTCAAGTAAATCTTTTAAGGCTGGATAATGACTTCGCTCACTGCCTTTTTGTAGATTTCTTTGAATCGATTTGAGATAAGTCTCAAAAGAGATAAATGGCATTAAATCAGGTTCCAGGTTGTAGGGTTTTCAAAATTATTAAGTTTTAGTTAAAAATGATGCTACTGATGTGTAAAAAATTTGTGCAGCAGCTTGTTGCACAAATTGCAAATCTGGGTAACTTGCTACAGCAAATCACAATTATCTTTTGGAATTGATAAAATATCCGCTATCATCACATCGATCGCATTTATACTGGATAAGCAATTATCCGCTTATCTACTGCCTCACTCCATAGCTTATCAATATTTTTTAACAACTGGGTTGGGCCGATCGCACCTAGTCCCCAGCAGTCGTCACTAAGCTATAACTGCATTATTCCTGTAAAAAATGAATCAATAATGAAAAAAATACCCCTTGCCCTCACCCACAAGATAGATGTATAATTACTTATATAAGAAGGGGAGTAGCTGCTAGCAAATCTCTATAGTTGCACCTGACGAATTTTGCTAGCCCATCTGAATCAACATACTGGCGATCGGCCTGGTTCAGATGACAAGTTTAGCTCTTTCGATTAGTTATTTGTGAAAAGCAAATGATTAATCAGGAATGACAGAAATTTGCAAGCGAGACCTTCACTGAGTTCACATCTGACGTGAGCTTGGTGAAGTGTTTTTGCATTCATCAAGCTTCACTCAGAAAGAGAGAGAAAACAAGAGGAGCTTGAGAAAATGCTAACTGCTTTTACGGCTGGTTTATTACTAATTACCGTTTCCGAATTAGGGGATAAAACTTTCTTTATTGCGGCTATTCTGGCGATGCGCCATTCGCGGCGGTTGGTATTTGCAGGTGCGATCGCAGCTTTAGCGGCAATGACCATTTTATCTGTTTTAGTAGGACAAGCGGCGTCTTCGTTACCGAAATTGTATGTTTACTACGCAGAAATAGTGTTGTTTTTGGCTTTTGGACTTAAATTATTATATGAAGCTAGCAAAATGCCAGCCAAGGGCGATTGCGATGAAGCAAAAGAAGCATTAGAAACGGTAAAAGAGGCAGAAGCAAAAATGCCTTATAAAGATAACCCGCTCACCATATTACTGAAAACTTTTATGATGACCTTTGTGGCAGAATGGGGCGATCGCACCCAATTTGCCACAATTAGTTTAGCTGCTGGCTACAACCCAGCCGGAGTCACCATTGGAGCCATTTTAGGGCATGGAATTTGTGCGGCGATCGCAGTTGCGTGCGGACGCTCGATCGCCAAACGCATTTCCGAACGTGCGATGACAGCGTTGGGAGGACTGTTGTTTTTGATTTTCGCTTTAGTTTCCTGGATCGAAGGAGTTTAATTCACCGCCTGGGAATCATTAGCATCTGGATTTTCTTCTCCATCAGCTTGGGGGGTACTGTTAGGAGTTTCCGCCGCTTGGGGAGAAGGAGAAGCAGATGCTAGCTGAATGATTTGGTCTTTATACTGAGAAGGAGCTAAAGAAGCAGAGGAAGAAAAAAGCGGTTGAGCCTCTTCATTTTTACCTTGCTTTTGCAGGACGATCGCCTTCGCTAACAAAGGACGGAAATCTTCCTTATTAGCCTTCATCGCTTTATCGTAAGCCGCGATCGCATCCGAATAGCGTTCCTGTTCCGCGTAAACTCGTCCCAACATGATATGTACGGACACCTCATCAACCGTCCCGTACTTAATTTGGTTCAGCTTAGAAGCATTATCCAGAGTATCTTGAAGTAATCCGATCGCGGCTTCCGGGCGTTTTTGATCCAGCAACAAACTCACCAAACCATCCAAAGCGTTTACATCTCCCGGATTCGATTCTAAAATCGAGCGATAAGCCGTCGCCGCTCCTTCCAAATCCCCTATATATTGCTTGGTTTGAGCCAGGAGAATAGTGTACTTAGTTTCCTTGGGATTCTGCTGGGCTAACTTTTCCATCGGTTCTAGCGTATCCTTAATCGAACCCGCCCCCAGCCTAGCCAGTTCCAGCTTAGTTTGAATCAATCCTTCCAATGCCGTGCGATCGTCTGGTTTGCGCTGCAAAACCAATTCGTAACCTTTCGCCTGAGATTCCAATTCTGTTTGCTTGGCTACCACCGCTTGAGCAGTTGGTGTCGGCTGAGTGTTAACAGAAGGTTGCGCTTGCTTGAGAGCGTTACTCACCATAGGAATTAGGGAAGACCTACCCAGAAAAAATCCTCCCACGGCAATTAGTACCAGGAGTAACACTCCACTAAATAACCAGCGACGGTTAGTTTTTTTAGAAGCTCTGCGAATGCGCTTTTGGGACACGAGACAGGTTTGAACTCTACAGACATTATCAACTTTGTGGAAATTAAAGCAAGCAGGCTAGTTTTGATTAGCTGGTGCTTCGGGAGGAATCACAGCAGGCTGACTGGTGTCAGAAGATTCTGGCGTAGTAGTAGCAGGCTTGGCTTCGGTTTTGTTAGCTGGAGATTCAGTAGAAGAACTAGTTGGCGCTGCGGCTTTAGTTTCAAATTGTTGGACTTGCGCTTTGATTTCTTCCTTCAACTCCGGTGGTGCCAACTCGGTAGCAGAAGCGTAGAGAGCTTTTGCTTCGTCTGTTTTTCCTTGCAATTGCAGGACAATGCCTTTTGCTAAGACTGGGCGAAAATCTTTTTTGTTGACTTCGCTCGCGCGATCGTAAACTGCGATCGCCTCCGGAAACTTCTGCTGCTGTGCATAAACCTGGCCCAAAGTCAACTGAATAGTCACGTATTCATTCAAAACCGTGGCATTCTCTGGCTCTCGCTGCAAAACAATCTCATAACTCTTCGCCCTAGCTTGCAGTTGCTCTTCCAGATTCGTTGCTGCCGCCTCGGGAGATGCCCCAGGTCTGTTAGCAGAAGATGGGTTTTGGTTAAAAACTTCACTCAACACCGGAATGAAGGAAAAACCAACAAAGGCAAAAACTGCCATGATTAATACTGCATTAATCAACCAGCGACCGCGCTTTTGAGACACATTCATATTTTGAACTCTGATCGTATTATCAGTCAGAATTCCGAATTCCGAATTCTCGCCCTTCAGGAGTCACAAAATTTTCCCTTTCCCCCTGCTCCCCTGCCCCCTGCTCCCCTGCCCCCTGCCTCTTCCCCAGCCCTACAATCTTGAGAAACTTGGCGGATGAGAGCGTTATTTCATTGCATTGAGTAAAATAGGCAGGCTGATTTAAATATCAGCTGCGATGCAATCACCAACGGCAGTGCACCTAGCGGCGACAGTCGATGTCGGCTTTAACAACGCCCTGTGAACTCCAGAGTGAACGCCAGAGCGAATAGAGTAGAAGATACAGGTTTTGGCTTTTGGCTGGTACCGCCCATTTTCAAATAGCCCTTTTCATCAGGGATATTTATACAAATCCAGGCAAGTACTTATCTCTTACGAGAAGCCAGAAAAATGTGTCTCCGCTGCAAGGAGTTCTTATGAGTCCCTCTCCGAATCAGTTCCCCCAGTCTTCTAACAATTCTGACCAAGCTCAGACTAGCGAGCGGGTAATTCGTCGTCCTAATCCACCCAAACCCGCTCCTTTGCCAGCACCTACCCCCCCTCCCCCACCAGCAGCTACCGCTCCCACTCCCGCGAGTAGCAATGCTAGTACTGAGAGTGTGGTTGGTGAAGCAAAATTATCCGATCGAGATTTCGATCGACGACAACAACCGATTCCGCCACCGAGCGAACCGATGCAATATCGGGCCATCGGCTTGGTGCGGGGTAAATACACTCCCAGCGAAGAGCAATTTACACGGGGTACTTTAGTAGCCACCGATGAAACGCCGATCGATGCCGTATTATTAGGGCGGGTAATGAGTCTGGTGAAAAATCACCTAGATTTAGCCACCGATCATCTATGGGTAGTTTATCCACGGACAAGACAACAAGACGGTGACCTCCACGTCCAAATTGTAGGCGTTTGGGAACCAGAAAAACTTGACAAAACTTCTACAGATGAAGCAGCAGATGAAGCAACTGAGCCATCAAATGCCGAAACTTTAGAACCTGCAAATCCTTCTCCCCCGGTGGAAGATGGTTATTTTTCCATTCGCGGTGAAGTGGTTTTTCAAATGCAAGACGACCAAAAGCTGATCGTCAAAATCAAACAGTCACCCCGCCAAGATGAAGAAAAACCTAAATATTTCAAATTGACGCTCAAAGGTATTTTGGAAAAAAAAGCTGTGGGTTACTTTTGGGATTTCCAAATTCAGCGAGCGGGTAACGACCTCTTAATTAAAGAGGCAACCGAAATCGGGCCGACTCGTCCCAAGAAACCCAGAAAGCCCGGTTTCAAAGGAGGAAAAGGCGGCGGACCTAAAGGCAGAAAACCTTGGAAGCCAAACCAATCTAAACGTCCGGGCGGCCCTCCCACAGGTCAGCCAATCTCTGATAAGCCAGCACCTAAACCAATCAAACGTCAACAACCAAGTGGCGATGCACCTAAATAAATAACGAAGTAGGGGAGAAAAGTGAAAAATTAGTAATTCCCACAAGAGTTACTTAATTTTTGTGTTTTCTCCTCTCTTCAATTGAATTTTTAACTTAAATTTCAATATCTATAAAGTAAAAAGCTTGCTAAATCGCTTCTCTGCTTTCGATCGGTAGATTTTAACTAAATCAAATATTTTATATTTTGATACAGACGATAAATGTTATTTACTAATAAATAGACAAATGGCTGTTTTCTTTTCTACCTAACCTTACTAATAAAATTGATGTTTTTCTGTTATTTTACTATCTTCTACTATGAAGTTAAGTAAATTCCGTATTTTTGTTATTACCCTTTTCATAATAATTAATTTTACCTTAAATTATCGTCATTAATATAATAACTTTGCCCACCAAACAATAAAGACAACAAAATTCTCTACTTTTTCCCCTTTTCCCTCGCAATGAACCTTTCTCCCACCACCCCAGTCTAAACAAAGCAAACCAAGCCATTAAGGGAGACACGAGAGGTGTATCTTGTCCCAGGGGTGAACGTGCCAGACAGCGAGTTATCAGACTCGTACTTAGCCGAACAGAGTATATTGGGTGACCAGCAACGCTTTCGGCAACTTTACCATCGCTATCACCAAAAAGTGAGGTCTACACTCTACCAACTGTGTGGACAATCCTCCCTTGATGATTTAGTCCAAGAAGTATTTTTGCGGGCGTGGAAAGGACTGCCCCAACTGCGAAAGCCATCACAATTTTCCACTTGGCTTTATCGTATCTGTTGGAACGTAGCTTGCGATCGACGGCGGCAATTTGCCCAAGAACGCACATTTAATACTAAACTCCAATCCCAAAACTCAGAACAATTTGCTGCCCCCGACTTGATGCAGCTACACTATCAAGATTTGGTACAGCGCGGACTAGCTCAACTGAGTTTAGAACATCGCGCCGTGATAGTGCTGCACGATTTGGAAGAAGTTCCTCAAAAAGAAGTAGCCGAAATTTTAGGTATTCCCGTCGGGACTGTCAAATCTCGTCTATTTCATGCCCGTTCTGCTATGCGGCAATTTCTGCAACAACAAGGAGTTCAGTTATGACAAAGCTACCAACAGATGACGATCGCCTAGTCAATTTTCTGAAGGCTAATCGCCCAAACGTTCCCCCCGCCGCATCAGATTTGGAAGAACGAATTTTGCAAGCGGTAGAGTTAGAAACTCCCTCATGCGAGAGCCATTTTTTTTCACATCATCCTGCTAAATGTAAGCGACTGTGGTTATTTCCCCCTGCGATCGCTGTTGGTATGATGTTTGCAATAGCAAGCGATTCGTTCCGCACTAGCAGTATTTGGGGTACTACGTTGGCAACAACTAACCCAAATGATGCTGAGTTGGTAAGTTTGGAAGAATTTTTAGAAAATAGTTGGCATGATGTAGTTACTCATAACCAGCCATCACAGCAATTTACAACTAGAGAAACCGATTGGTTACTATCTACTAATTTCCCATCTCAAACATTTAATCGATCGATTTATAAAAAGACTGCAAGGAAATAAGTTTTTATGTTTTTCAATCGGGCTTCTGCCCTAGCAGCTTTAACCCTATCCGTAGGGGGCGGTATAGCCATGCTCTACCCAAATTCTTGGCTTGCTCAAAGTATTGCTCAAGATGCCAATTCTTCTAATTCACTTAAACCTAGATGGATTCGGCAACTCAATCTAACTAGAGAGCAAACCCAGCAGATATTGGTAATTCAAAATAAGTATAAAGAGCAAATTACGGAAAGTCAAAGGGCTTTACAACAAGCTCAACAAGAATTACAAAATATGATAGTAGGTACGGCTAACCAACAACAAATTCGTGATAAACAAAGGCAAGTGCAAAGGTTGAGACAACATCTGGGCCAATTGAGATTTGAAATTATGATGAGTGTCCGAGAGATATTAACACCCGGACAACGCCGCTTATTTGCCGAACAAATGCAACGAATGCAGCAAACTTTTATTAAAAAGGCAAACAATTCTATGAGTATAAATGAGAAATAATGAGGAGATGAGGAGATGAGGAGCAGGGGAGCAGGGGAGCAGGAGAGAGAGGGAGATAAATATAATAAATTTTCATCCTTCATCCTTTAGCCTTCAAACTTCATCCTTATGAATTACATTTACTTACATGGGTTCGCATCTAGTCCATTATCTGCTAAAGCTGTTTATTTGCGCGATCGCTTTTCTTCCCTCAATATCCCTCTGACAATACCGGATCTCAATCAGGGTGACTTTTTTCACCTCACCATGACGCGCCAACTTCGTCAAACCGCCGCTGAATTTCCACCCCCACCCACCCCAGTTACTTTAATCGGTTCCAGTTTTGGCGGTTGGGCGTCGGCTTGGTTGGGAGAACAACATCTACAATGTGAAAAACTGATATTGTTAGCGCCAGCTTTTCAATTTCTCTCTCATTGGTTACCTCGCTTGGGGGCAGAAACTTTGCAACGATGGGAACAAGAGGGATATTATCCGGTTTATCATTACGGGGAAATGCGATCGCTTCCTTTAAGTTACCAATTCATCAAAGACGCCAGCCAATACCGCGACGAACAACTCCAGCGCCCCATCCCTACTCTCATTCTGCACGGTATCCACGACGAAGTTATCCCCATCCAAGCTAGTCGAAATTTCTCCACATCACGTCCTTGGGTGAAACTTATCGAATTGGATAGCGATCACGCTTTGGGCAATGTTTTACCAGAAATTTGGCAGGAAATTACTACTTTTTGTCAGTTCTAACAAGTAGGAAGGATGAAGGATGAAGTGAGAATTCAGGAGTCAGAAGTTAGAGTTAACAAATTTTCCCTTTCCCCCTTCCTTTTCCTTCTTTCCTCCTTACTCCATCCCTTCACTCACCAGGAGATAGTTCATCCAAAATAGTAAAGCGGATATGATTGATGGCTAAATCTCCGAGAGAAAGTTCTTCCTTATCAACGAATTCTCCATTACTCTTCATTTTTTCAAAAGAAATTCCTTTGCCAATTTCAATGTGATACCAAGCTAATCCCATAAAGAATCTAGCCGGATATGGGCCTCTTTCAATTATGTCATCGGGATTAGATTCCATCGGCACCCAACCAAATCCGGGTATGTAGAATTCCATCCAAACGTGATTGTAATCTGGTTGCAAGGGTATACCCAATTTCTCGGCGTAGGGAGGACATTTATAGCGTCCGATAGTACGAGTGGCGATCCCGTTTAAGCGAGTCAGTGCTAGTAAAATACCTACATATTCGCCGCAGGAACCGATCCCTCGTTCTAAAGCAACATCTGGCGTATCGATGTAAGGTTTGATTCCGTAGGAAAGCTTGTCGTAAACGTAGTTGCGAATTTTATACATTTTACGCAACAGATTGGTTTCAGTGCCGATCGCTTCTGCTGCTGCTGCCCGAATTACCGGGTTATCCATCGCCAAATCTTCATTATCTACCAGATAGCGGGCTTTAAATTCTGGGGAAAGATCGGGTATATTTTCGACATCTCGCGGGGTGATGCGATACTTAATTCCGTACACTTCCACCAGTGCTTTCCAACCAAATAAATGACGTTTTTCGGTGTTGATGTTATCGAACTTAAACACTGCTACCCGTTGTCCTTCCTGAATTTCTTCTGTAAAAGGCAAACCAACGGCAGAAACTTGTCGGACTTTTTGGCGAGGCGTGTCAGAGGGTAGGGCGATGCGCCATTCGACGTTTTCTAAGTTTACGTCTACTAATGGCAGAAGTTCTTCCACATAAGACATTTCGATTAAAAAGCCAGTAGATAAAGCGTAGCGCCCTTCCTGGTGGTAGTGGAATTTGAGGCGATGAATAAAAGTGCGATCGCGATAATCTAACTGATGAGAAGGATCGGAGTTCGGATCGTCTCTGATATATGCCTCTTTAGAAGTATAAGCAACATATAAAGTATCCCGGCCTGTTTCCGCATCGTTGTAAAATGCTAACCCGGTTGGATTTTCAAACGGAGTGAGAACGCTAAATACAATTTGACCTGTTGCCCGTTCCAAACAATATACCGTTTGTTCGATATCATCAGAAACCCAAAGTTCTTCTCCCCTTACCGTCAGGTGTTCCTCCCCAATTCCCGGCGCGTAAAACTGGGTAATTTGCCGACCGTTAGTGCGGTTATAAATGAAAATATAGCCAGCTTTCTGGCAAGAAACGTAAACCGTCGTTCCCCAAACTGCTACCCCATTCGCTTCGTAAGGCAAACTGACAAAATGTTGGGGTTGAAAATCCGTTAAATTACAAAAGTAAACATCTTCATCTCTGGTAAACCAAAGAGTATCTTCCCCAAAGGCTAAACCAGTGGCACCGATAAATGGCGTTACCCCATCTGGGTTTAAAATAGTAGTATCGTCGCTGTTGAGATCCAGTTGGAGCAGATAGCCGGTGGCCGAATCTAATGCGATCGGCCTGGAACCAACAAAAGTAAGCC
Organism: Leptolyngbyaceae cyanobacterium; assembly: GCA_036703985.1. Classification (GTDB taxonomy): domain Bacteria; phylum Cyanobacteriota; class Cyanobacteriia; order Cyanobacteriales; family Aerosakkonemataceae; genus DATNQN01. The sequence continues at coordinate 16,847 of DATNQN010000091.1, read as the reverse complement.
CGTGTAGTGCGTAAGCCCCGATCGGTTGGACGATCCTGAGTTGGGCATCTGCTGTTGGTGGTGGTGGAGCCTTAGTTTCTGAAATCATATCTAGATCGGGTGAAAATATATAGTAGTACGGTAAAAAAGCTCTATTGAGCTAAAAACGTGCTTTATTTAATCAGACTAAACAGATTTGTGGCTATGGAACTGCTAGCAAAGACACTAACTTAAGTAAAGCCATTTTATATGCTGATAGATTTGCTCTAGAAGAAACACCATCTGAGGATTGAGTAACGAAAGGAAACGAACAAAATTTGGCTTTCTGTTCCGATTAGCAGAAACCCCTACTCAGATGAGTCGTCTTAAAATTTATACACTTATTATCTACGCTGCTGTTATACCATGACTGTTATCAAATCCTCCTTAAACTTATCTAAGCTTTTATTTGCCCTACCTCTAGCACTGGTTATGACTGGAACTACACAGCTAATCTTGTCAGGGGTAGTTAGGGTACAAGCACAGTCACAGCCCTCCAGCAGCAGCCAACCGCTAGTTACTAACTGGGGAGCTTACGAACCCGATTCTAGTATTGGAAAACCGGGACGGCGAGAAGGGGGTGGAACTAGAAACCCCTGTTTTAAGGGTTCTATCACCGTTACAGCCCTCATCCCCTTAGTTAAATTTCAGGGAAAACAATTGGCTTATGGGACGACTTTCGAGGCATCCCCTACTTTCTTTGCCTATGTCCCGCCTGCTTACGTGCCTTTATCAGAGCAAGAAAACTCTTCTGCGGAGGAACTCTCAAAAAGCCGTCAAGTAGAATTTTTGCTGCAACAACAAGAAGAGAATAAGGAAATTTATAGAGCTACTTTTACCGTTCCTGCTTCTGCTGGTATTGTCAGCATCAGTCTGCCCACCTATGAAAATTCTCCCACTTTAGAGGTCGGTAAAAATTATGTCTGGTCTGTTTCGTTAATTTGCGATGCAGAGACTTATAAAGCAGATCCCAGTGATAACTCTATTAAAATTTCTGGTTTGGGTTCTATTAAGCGCGTTAATCCTGAGGCTAGTTTACAAATGCAGTTAAAAGAAGCTTCTCCACGGGAACGCTTCCTTGCCTATGCTAGGAAGGGTATCTGGTACGATGCTCTTTCTACCCTAGCCGAACTGCGTCGCGCTAATCCCAACAATCCTCAATTGGAAGCTGACTGGCGAGAAATGCTCAAGTCCATCCAGCTGGATAACATTACCCAAGAACCAATAGTACCTACTGATAGCCCGTCCCAGAGGTAAGAAGATGGGGGATGGGGAGATGGGGAGATGGGGGAAAAGTAAAATTGGTTTTCTGAATTCTGAATTCTGACTCCTAACTTCATCCTTCAGACTTCATCCTTTATCCTTCAGACTTCAGACTTCATCCCTGATATTTTTCGATGTTTACCATCGAAAAATATCAGGGATTTTTAAGTAAGTAAGTAAATAAATAAATTATTCAGAAAGTTGTTGTTACTAGCAATCGATGTAAATTAGGTAAGATGTTCTTAATCGCTGAAATACTATATTTCTGGCCTCTTTTTCCCTAGTACCCAGTCCCTAGTCCTTAGCTACAAGTTTTGGACAACGATACCATCATTTTTTATAATTTGATTCTCGACAGTTTTAATAGCAGGTACGGCAAACTTGTGAAATTATTTATTTACCATACCCCGGAACTCACTCCCTCTGATAGTAGCCCCGATTGCGCGATCGCGATCGACGTTTTAAGAGCTACAACCACGATGGCGACAGCTTTGGCGGCGGGAGCGGAGGCTGTCCAAGTATTTAGCGATTTAGAAAAATTAATGTCTGTCAGCGAAGCTTGGCCTCCGGAAAAACGTATTCGGGCAGGTGAACGGGGTGGGGCGCAAGTAGCTGGTTGCGATATGGGCAATTCTCCTTTGGATTGTACCAGCGATCGCGTAGAGGGACGCCGCTTGTTTATCACCACTACTAATGGTACTCGCGCCTTAGAGCGCATCCAAAATGCCAAAACGGTATTGGCGGCGTCATTTGTCAATCGCAAAGCGATCGTAAAATATGTCCTGGCTCAACAACCAGAAACATTATGGATTGTTGGTTCTGGTTGGGAAGGTAGTTTTTCTTTGGAAGATACTGCTTGTGCAGGTGCGATCGCTTATAGCTTAATGGCAGAATTGGGCATAACACAAGATGAACTAGCTGGAAATGATGAAGTAATCGGTGCTATAGCCCTTTATCTCCAGTGGAAAGAGAAACTATTAGACTTAATGCACCACGCCAGTCACGGCAAACGCCTGCTGCGCTTAAACTGTCACGAAGATTTAAAATACTGCGTTCAAATCGATAGCCTTGATGTATTACCCATCCAGCGCGAACCTGGAGTTTTGGTTAAGGGCTAGGGGAAGGAAAGGATGAAGGATAAAGGATGAAGGATGAAGTAAAGAAATTAATTTTGCCTTCAGCCTTCAGACTTCAGCCTTCAGACTTCAGCCTTCCTAACCTAAAATGGTCACTGGTAGAACGATAATTAATAATTAGCCCGCACGCGAGAAGCCATCATGCCGAGAACTCAGCGCAACGACAACTTTATCGATAAAACCTTTACTGTAATGGCAGATATGATTCTGAAAGTTCTGCCAGCTAACAAAAAAGCAAAAGAAGCTTTTGTCTACTACCGTGATGGGATGTCTGCTCAATCGGAAGGAGAATATGCAGAAGCTTTGGAAAATTATAACGAAGCTCTCAAACTAGAGGAAGACCCTTACGATCGCGGTTATATCCTCTACAATATGGGGCTGATTTATGCCAGCAACGGCGAACATGAAAAAGCTTTAGAACACTATCATCAAGCCCTTGAACTAAATCCTCGTTTACCTCAAGCACTGAATAATATCGCGGTAATTTATCATTATTTTGGCGAAAAAGCTAAAGAAGCTGGCAAAACGGAAGAGGCAGACTCTTGGTACGATAAGGCTGCCGAATATTGGAGACAGGCTATTCGTCTCGCTCCTAACAACTACATCGAAGCCCAAAACTGGCTGAAAACCACTGGCCGATCTGGTATGGATGTATTCTTTTAGGTAGCGGGTAGTGGGTAGTGGGTAGTAGAAATGTCTATTTCTCATTCCTCATTTTCCATTTCCCATTCCTCATTTTCCATTTCCCATTCCCCATTCCCTATTTCCCATTTCAAATATTATGCTCGATCGCGAACAAGTTCACAAAGTTGCACTGCTTGCCCGTTTGGAATTAACGTCGGAAGAAGAAGAGAAATTTACTACTCAGTTAGGCAGTATTCTCGATTATTTTGAACAATTGAGCGAACTAGATGTCAGTAACGTACAACCAACAACTAGGGCAATTGATGTTAGTAATATAACTCGTCCAGACGATCAAATTACCTGCCAAGATCGGGAAGCTATCCTAAATGGCGCCCCCGAACAAGATGGAGATTTCTTTAAAGTACCGCAAATTTTAGGTGGAGAAGAATAAAAATGACCTAAAGGGGTAATGAACTTTTGTTCTTACCCTTTTGGATGTTATTGAAATGAGCAGAAACCTCTTCCCACCCCATAAAAGACCTAAGTAGTTCAAAAAAGTTTTTGTTTCGGTTTGCCACAACTGATTTTTCCTACTTAGTTATATCTTTAACTAGAACAGCACTGAATATAACTATCTGGCGTTGGTTTAACTTTTGGACGCATCGCTAGACGTTTAAAGAGAGAAAATAATTTAGCAACAGCTTTAGATGAACTGATTGCTAATTATGCAGAAATTGAGCTAGATTTTTTGACATTTTTCCCGGATGCGATCGCGTATGTTGAAAAAATTCGTGATGATTTATGAATAAAATGAGTTGTCTACATAGCAACCATACTCTTAAATACTTTCAATGCTTGCTCTCCTATTAACCTAATTGGACGCAACAGATAGTAAATGAAAGTAGGAAATTTAGCTAAAGGTAGAAGTAGCCAGTCAGTAGTAGTCGGCGTTATCGTTATAAGCAGAAAGTATTGTAATTTGTCAGTTAAGTTTTCTTTGGCGCGGAGATGAAAACTGGTAACATTACCATCTTTAGACGATTTATTAGTATTAGAGAAAAGCCCATCGAATACCTGAGTTGCCAATATTTCTACTTCTGGATCGGCCTGTATTTTTTGGCAAACTGAATCTGGTAAAGTAGTTCCCAGGAGATTTTTAGCTAGGAAAATACCAAGACATAGCATTCGTTTACCGCCCAGAATTGTAGCCCGCTCCATTAATTTTGTCCAATCTAATTGCGGATGGCTACGGATTATTTCAGCTACATCGCAAATCCTCGCTAATTGTCTCCAGCAGTCTTTAGTTCCATGTCCGCAAATCATCAGCAAGGCATTTTCTGGGGAAAGATTGGGGACACTCTTACCAGCAATGGAAACTTGTTCGATATTTTCCCACAATTGTTCAGAATCCAGCGGGAAAGAAAAATATTTTGGGACTATTCCCCAGTGGAGTTCCGCCAATATTTTCTTCTGTTCGTGTATGAATGGATAAGCAGCTTCGCGGACAAAGTGATGGATATTTGGCGATCGCACAAAAGCAGCTTCCTGTTCTGGAGTTACTTCTATGCGCTCAATTTTCATTTCATATCCTTCAGAAAGGAACAGCATCTTTGCCTTTTCGATATCTTTCTCGCGAATCAAAATATCTAAATCACAGAACTGGCGCAAAGACAAATTCCCATAAGCAGAAGCAGCTAAAATCGGCCCTTTGAAAGGTAAAGCTTGGATTCCTTGCGACTCAAAAAGATCCAAAAGTCTGACCAATTCCCCACTTAAAAATAAATTACGACGAGCATCAGTATAGTAATTTTTTTGTAACCGATCGAAGATATTTTGGGGAACTGCTTCTGGGCAGATGGTGTTTAAATTCCAATACAAAAGCGGGATCACTTTATGTTGAGTCGCCATCTGGATCAATTTTTCCCATTCTATCCCTGCTTGCAGCAAAGCTTTCAGGCGATTAGCTTTTTCCGATTCCATAGAAGTGCAGGCGCAGATTAGCAACACTTCAATTTCTGGAGAAGAGTTAACCGATAAAAATTTAACAGGTGATTCTAGCAACATCTGCTTCTATTAATTGAGCTAATTCTGATAGTAAGGATATATCGCGAGGTCTTTTAATTTGATAAGTAGGGACGAGATTCGCTAGTTTGATGCAACGGTGAAATTTTGCATCAGGTGTACCGATCGCTTTTAATAATTCCAAATCTGGATAAGATTGGCGCGTAATTTCTAAAAAAGCTGACTGGGGATTGATGGGTGCAATTTCCAGATGCGTACCTTCACCCAATACGTAAATCCGCTTTAGGGGGAGGGGTGTTTGTTGGAATTGATCTGTTACTAATTTTGACCGTTTCTCCAAGTGGGGAAAAATGCGGGGTAAATTTTCCGCTACTTCTCCTATCGAGGTAACTGATTGTGGCCAAAGTCTGAGTTGAGGATAACTTGGAAGTACAGTAGCACCAGTAGTGTTGTTAATGTCGATCGCTAAGATATCATCTGTGACAAGAGGATGATTGCGCTTATGTAGAGTAGCTGCGATCGTTGATTTGCCTTCGCCCGATTTGCCCAAAAAGGCTACTACTGCCCCATTCATCACCACCGCACTGGCATGAAGGACGATTATCCCTCGCAGGTGCAGGAGCATCGCCAGAGGTAATCCGACGATGAAATGGGACAATAAACTAGGTTGCACACCCTCATCTTCATCAACAATTATTTCATCTGTGCCTCGCACTAAACAAGCTGCTACTTTTGGCACGTAAAAGCAAGTTTCTTGGCTATTAGCACGAAGTAAAAGGCTTTTTGGATTAGCAATTTCTGATGCAGTTCGATCTACTTTTCCTCTCCGAACTACCACATCCCTTGTTGTGGATTTTGGCATCAATTCAAATAGCGGCAACTCGGAGTAAATGCCCAAATTATAGGCTGTGTAATCAAACATTTTTTGATATATTAAACAGATTTCTGCATTAGGTGGCGGGAATTTATAGGGTTTGAATCCCGCCATTAAGATGGTTAATTATCTACCACTTGAGAAAGCGCTAGCGTGACTTCTTCTACCGCACCATGTAGGGTAACTTCTGGCTTGACGTAGGGTTTTTTGGTGATGTTGGTTTTGGTTGTATTTTGCATTGGTTTGAACTCCTGTTATTGCCTGAAAATTAATTTGTGGAGTGGGGAACTTTATAAAGTTTGAGTCCCGCCATTAAGATGGTTAACTATTAGCGAGGCATTTGGGAAGCCGCTATTTGCATCGGCATTTGCGTGACATCCTCTACCGCACCATGTACGGTAACTTCTGGCTTAACATAGGGTTTTTTGGTGATGTTGGTTTTGGTTGTATTTTGCATTGGTTTGAACTCCATTAAATAGATGATTAGCTGTTGATTGATAATTGGGGTAGTTATACTTCCAGAGATGGTAGTGGAGTATAGCGAGAAAGGTCTGCTAAACCACCAACAATAATCCGTCCCTGACTTTCTACCCAAGCGTGGGCTTCTAATTTGCCAGACTCGCTTTTGGCGACACCGATGCGAAGGTCAGCACAACAACCGCGCCAACTCAGTAGCACTTGTGCAGTCAACGCGCGAGCAAGACACTTGACTTTGGGCATAAAGCGGCTAGCCTGATTTACTGCCCAAGAAACTTTATCTAGGTTGTCTGAGGAAGCTGGCTGCATTTGAGGAGAAGTGTGGGAGATTTTGCCCAGTCCTCGCAACAACACTTTAAAAGGTAGTAGCCACAATCCCAGTCGGATGGCTAATAATAGAAAAAAGGTAATAAGGAGAAGAAAGCGATCGCTCGGTGCAAGGCCCAAGAACTTCAGCAGCAATTTCATTATTTGACCTCGATTAGTTCTTCTGCTGCTAGCTTTTCGAGCAATTCAAAGATATGGCTGTTGCATTCCTCTGGCTCAACGTCGTACTCTGCCAGAATAGTGTCGCGGATTTCAGTGACAGTTTTTGGCTCTTGAATTAGTTCCCAAATACGAAGCCCTACAGTATTCAGGCTATAATATCCACCATTTTTCAGGTTTAGGATCACAGCTTCACCAGCAAGATCCGAAGAAACTTGTTCTTTGCCTGCAACGATGACAGAAGATTCACAAACCTTTGACACCACTAGCTTTTCCTCGTTTTTACAGCCGATTAATTCGCTTCTTTTAATAAATCTACCTTAAGATAGAGGAATTATTATAAGAAATTGATAAATTTTATCCACTCAATAATAAAGTTTTAGTAAATACAAACCTCAATACGGCTCGGGTTTTGGGTAGACGCTCTCGCATTCGGGCGACAATCGATTGCCTACGGCACGCTACGCGAACGCGCCAATGCCTAAATTTTTCGTCTAAATGCGAGACTCCCTACAAAGCCTAAATCCAATACTGCTAGGATTTTGAGTAGGGGTTCTCGCATTTGAGCAACAATTGATTGCCTTTCATTTATTCTCTGATTATTCCAACAAATCTTCTTCACAAATAGCGACATCGGTAGCTTTTTTCTTTCGCTTAGTGGTGCGATCGCTCTCCACGCCCTTACGCAATCCAACGGCAATTTTACTGTGTTTTTCTATCTGAGTCATCACCTGTTTTGCTCTCTGAATCACCACCGTCGGTAAACCGGCCAATCTTCCCGCTTCAATGCCATAAGATTTATCAGCGCCACCCGGTTTAACTTGGTGCAAAAAGATAATTTGGTCTGGCATTTCTTTCACCGTCACTTGATAATTTGCCACGTTATCTAGCAGAGAAGCTAACTCATTCAATTCATGATAGTGAGTAGCAAAAATTGTTCTCGCTTGGATATCCGTTGCGATATATTCTGCTACCGCCCAAGCGATCGAAAGTCCATCAAAAGTTGCCGTACCTCGACCGATTTCATCTAACAAAACTAAAGATTTGGCGGTGGCGTGATTGAGAATATTTGCAGTCTCGTTCATTTCTACCATAAAAGTAGATTGACCCGTTGCCAAATCGTCTACTGCACCTACGCGAGTGAAAATGCGATCGCAAACTCCCAACGTCGCCGACTTCGCCGGAACAAAACTCCCCACCTGCGCCATCAACTGAATCAATCCCACCTGCCGCAAATAACAACTCTTGCCACTCGCATTCGGCCCGGTTAAAATGATTAAATCGGGGCGGTCAGCGGTGATTTGTCCATTGCCATTGGTGGAGATTTCGCCATCTTTTCCTAAAGAATCTTTACCCAATTGTGTGGAATTCGGTACGAAAAATCCAGGCGGTAAAGACTGTTCCACCACTGGATGACGCCCATCAATAATTGTCACTTCCCGACTTTCCACTATATTCGGACGACAATAACCTTGATAAACCGCCACTTCTGCTAAACCGCACAACACATCAGCAGCAGCAACAGCACGAGAAATATGGCGAATTAATTCTGCTTGCGTCGCCACTTCCTCCCTTAACCTCACAAAAACTTCATATTCCAAACGATTCAAATCACTTCTAGCAGTCAAAATTCTATTTTCTCGTTCCTTCAATTCCGGCGTAATATATCTCTCTTCATTCGTGAGAGTTTGTTTGCGAATATAATTACTCGGAACTTGGTCTGCTTTAGAGCGAGAAATGCTAATGTAATAACCAAAAGCTTTGGTATATCCTACTTTTAAATTAGCAATACCCGTGCGTTCTTTTTCAATTTTTTCTAAATTTTTCAACCACTCTTCATCATCTTTTGCCAATAGACGCATTTCATCTAGTTGGGTATCGACTCCCTGGCGAATCAAACCACCTTCCGTAATATGAATTGGTGGCGATTCTACTAAATAAGTATGTAATTTATCTGCCAATTGTTCTAAAATTGGTTGTTCTTTTTGTAAAGCTTTTAAATAAGGAGAACCAGCATTGGAAACAATATTTGCTAATTCTGGTAAGCGAGAAAGAGAATCAGCTAAGGCTACTAAATCTTTAGCACTGGCTGTTCCGGAAGCCGCCCGTCCCGTGAGTCTTTCTAAATCGTATATTTGGCGAAGTAATTGGCGTAATTCTTGCCGCAAATTCCCATTTTTAATTAATTCTTCAATTGTATCTAATCTAGCGTTAATACCTTTAATATCTAACAAAGGTTGCAATAGCCAACGGCGCAAAGCACGTCCGCCCATTGCAGTGCAAGTCTTATCCAGCGCCCACAACAACGAACCGAGAAAAGTACAATCTCGCACGGTTTGAGTAATTTCTAAGTTGCGGCGAGTTTGATTATCTATTATTAAGAAATCAGTATGGGCGTAGGTACGTAGTAGTTGTAGAGAAACGGGATTACTTTTTTGAGTTTCTTCTATATATTGCAGCAAACCACCCGCAGCACGAACCGCTAGAGGAAGATGTTCGCAACCCAAACCTTCTAAAGATTTTACTTTGAATTTCTGCACTAATCTCTGTTTGGCTTCGCTCAAAGTGAAGGGAATTTGCGAACGCAAAGCATAACAAAAGGATGGAGGCAAACATTCAGGTAAATGCTCTGATTTTTCACCGGGACGCAATAAACTACCTAAGTCCGGTGCATTCGTTGGTACGAGAACTTCTGCTGGTTGCAACCGCATCAATTCTTGGGTTAAATTATCTAAATTGCTCGATTGAGTAGTGAAGAATTCCCCTGTGGAAATATCCGCGTAAGCTAAACCCCAGTGAGTATTAGCAATGACAACTGCTGCTAGAAAATTATTGCGTCGCGCATTTAACATTCCCTCTTCTAACAAGGTTCCCGGTGTGAGAATGCGAGTTACTTCCCGCTTCACCAAACCAACAGCTTCCGCCGCATCTTCTACTTGATCGCAAATAACAACTGCATATCCTTTTTCTACTAGTTGGGTGGTGTAACGTTCCCAAGCATGATGGGGTACGCCAGTCATCGGTACTCTACCAACTTCCCCACCGTGTTTGCTAGTAAGAACTAGTTCTAATTCTCTCGATATGGTAATAGCATCTTGGAAAAATGTTTCAAAGAAATCTCCTACCCGATATAGCAACAAAGCATGAGGATATTTATCTTTTACTTCAGCATAATGATGATACATTTTGCTGAGTTTATTTCTATCTAATACTCGGTAATCAGCATTCGGAATATTGTTGGATTCGCGAACATTTTTACCGTTGGAGTTGGTAGGGGTAGACGCGGAATAAGTCATGGGAACACTGGCAATTGGTAAGCACCTTTATTGACTTTACCGCAAGGTTTGAGGTTTGGTGTTGAAGTTTTGCTAAAAACTTGGCATCGACTTGGCTATTGTCTAGTTGCAGACTGTGTTGTAATGCTTCTTCTAGTAAAGATATAGACAATAAAAGGAAAAGCTAAGAATGGTTAATCGCCAAATTTGGGGGTATTCTCTAAATTTACTATAGATCTGTCTGCGATCGTACCTCCATTCATTTTTTCCTACGTCTGGGAGTTTGTACGGGAGTGGGTGGCTGGTATGACTTCAGTCCGGCATCAGCCGTGAGAATCTCTACCTGATAACCCATTTTGGCATAATATTCAGCTACGGTTTTGATAGTTGCATCGCCGATCGAAATCTGTTGTGCTGCTAAAGGTGGCCATTCATTAGCTAACTTCTTAAGATCTTCTGTTTCCCAAAGAACTGACTGCTGAGTGAAAGCAGCCCAAGGTGTTGTCCCATCTGCTGCTGCTGTGATGATTTTTGCTAAGGCTTGAGCCGTTTCATAACGCCTTAATGCTGCTTGAGCAATATGATTTCCTGTTTCTAGGATAGTAGCTAAAGGAAGTACCAATGTTGTATTTTTAGCTTCTTCTTCTTTAATAAGTTTATCAATTCGAGTAAAATCCCACTTATCATTATCACTTCCACAAGTATCCATTTTATCAATTTTTAACCAAACGCAGAGAATTGATGTATCTATAATGAGAACCTTTTTCATGTTTAGATCTACCTTTTACCGGAAAGGCTCTTTTCAATAGCACCCTTAGTTGTGAGTTTGCCTAACGTTCCAGATGCCATTAACTTGGGAAGATTGTCAATCTCTTCTAGAAGAGTAAGCTTACTTTCACCTGTCTCATAATCTCGATGTGCCACCGCTACAAAAGGAACTATCTCTGGCCCCAAAGCATCAAGTAAAGCTGGATTATGAGTAGTAACTAATATATCAATTTGTCTTTCTTGCCCGATTTCTCGAAGCATTTTTACCAGCAAGTTTGAACGAGATGGATGTAGCCCATTATCGACTTCCTCTATTATCATTTGGCTCTTTTCTGGTCGTGTCAAAAGAGCGGTAAGAATTGCTAAAAATCTGAGAGTTCCATCTGACATACTTCGTGCATCTATTTCTGTGGGTTGTTCACCTGGTACCCATAGTTCTTCACAATAGATCATTGCATCGCTTTTAAATCTACCAACAGATTCTGCCCATACTTTCTGAATATCTCGTTCTGGCAAATTCTTGATGTAGGCAGATAGGGTTGATTCCACCTCAGCTTTCTTTCGAGCGGGCAATGCTGCTAAAACACCAGCAATATTTGAAGCATCACTTTGAAGGCTTTCAGAAAGCGGTGAATAAGCTCGCATTCTAGAAGGAATAGGATCTAGGATAAAAATATTTTGTAATGTTTCAGAAACTAACTTTATTCCGTCAACAGCTTCTTGGGATAAAGGAAGCCCGTAAACCACATTAATTTGACTCAAAATCGAACTATTTCGTCTAAATTCTTGGTAAATTTTCCCTTCTTTGCTATAAGGAGCAAGGCTAGAAATCTCAACAATAATACCAGCTTTATTAGTCGTTATTTCTTCTGTTTGAAATATAGTGAATTCTTTCGCTTTTTCATTTTCACCATTTTGGATTATTTTTTTAATAGATTCAGACCATACCTCTGTAATATGAGCAGTTCTTACCATGAGAGTGTAGAGATAATCTGTGTGCTCATCTTCTCCCTGAACTAAAACTTCCAATTTGAAGTCAGGTTCTGATTTAAGTGCAGCCCACTCTACACCTCCACGAATGGAGGTAAGGGTTGAATCTCCTGCCAAAGCAGCTTGTATTTCCTTACCTAGAGTAGTTCTTTTCAGAAATTCCAAAGCTTCTAATAGATTTGATTTACCACTAGCGTTTGCACCGATCAGAATCGTCAGTGGGTCAATGGGAAGCACCGCATAGCGAAAACTCTTCCATTTCTCAAGTACAATTTGCTTAAGCATTGCAAACTCCAAAGCTAATCACAATAGATGAGATGTAAAATCGAAGACAACTAACAACCACGAGTCAAACAACTACTTATGGCTAAAATTAACAAAATTATTTATCCCATTTTATCACTTTGTGTCATTTCCTTATCTACACGATCGGTTAAATCGGAAAATATCGATCGCACTAATCAATGTGTAATATCAAATCCTAACTGTTCTCTCCTCAAAATTGCTCAAACGGATGTGCGGCAGCAAATTTATTCTCTGCGGGAACAAAGTTTTGTTGCTCGCAAAGAGAGAAATTTCAGACGTGCGATCGCACTTATGGAACAAGTTTTACAACTAGCGCAACAAGCAAAAGATTTAGATGCCGAATGGTGGGCGCGAAATGATTTAGCCGAAACTTATAAAGACTCTGGGGATTTGCCGAAAGCTTTAGCACTACACCAACAAAATTTAGCATTTGTTCGGCAAAATTCCGGATATTTTGAAACCAGACCTTTTAGCCAAGTCACCCAAAATTTAATTTATTTAAGTAAAGTCTATACACTTCAAAAAAATTATCCCAAAGCGATCGAATTACTCAGAGAAGCGATCGCGATCGAGCAGAAGCTCAACTCTCCCAATACTTCAGCAGTGATGGCTACTGTTTTAAAAGAATTGGGAATCAATCTCTTTCTTAGTGGCAATGTGAAAGATGGAGAAATTAACTTATTAAATGCTGCCCAAACATTTGAAAATGCTCGACAAGCAAAAACATTAGCTTGGGCAGTCGGTCAACAATATGAATTTGAAATCGAACTAAAACGCTGGTTACAACAAATTTTAATCGGCCAAAATCGCACCAACGAAGCTTTAGAATTAGCCGAACAAAATCGCGCCCGTGAATTTGTTGGGTTACTCGCTAACCGTTTAAACTTTAATTCAACAAATCAACAACCAATTGATGCGCCCAATCTGGAACAAATCAAGCAAATTGCCAAAACTAAAAACGCTACTATAGTACAATACACCGTTACTTATGACTACAATACAGCGTGGCAATTAACCTATACTAACGAAGAACAACTTCGGGCGAACAATCTATTCATTTGGGTGATTAAACCAACAGGTCAAATTATATTTCGCCGCCAACCTCTCAACGGACAAAAAATCCCTCTTCCCGATCTAGTACGCCAAGCGCGAGAAGCTATTGGTGTCAGGGGTTTAACTGTAGTAGCCAGAGTCGAACCAACTCCATCAGCTACACCTCAACGTTCGATCGATTATTTACGCCAACTTCATCAATTGTTAATTCAACCAATTGCTGATTTATTACCAACAAATCCAAACGATCGCGTAGTTTTCATTCCCCAAGATTTTCTCTTTTTAGTACCATTTGCCGCCCTGAAAGATGCGAAAGGGAATTATTTAATTTCTCAACATACAGTAGTTTTATCTCCTTCCATTCAAGTATTAGATATAACTCGTAAGGAACAACAACAAATTCCTAATTCCGTTGATGGCGTGCTGATTATCGGTAATCCTACTATGCCTCAATCGTTACCAAAATTACCAGGATCGGAAAAAGAAGCAAATGCGATCGCGCAACTATTTAACGCTCAACCTTTAATTGGCGATCAAGCTACCAAAGCCGCTGTATTGCAACGTTTATCTACAGCCCGAATCATTCATTTTGCCACTCACGGATTATTAGATGATGTTTTCGGTGCATTTAGTTCCCTCGCTTTAGCACCTACCGATCGAGATAACGGATTCTTCAAAGCGCGAGAAATTATCAGCTTAAAAATGAACGCTGAATTAGTTGTTTTAAGTGCTTGCAATACAGGTCGAGGTAAAATAAATGGAGATGGCATTTTAGGATTATCTCGTTCTTTTTTAGCGGCTGGCGTACCCAGCGTAATCGTTTCTCTGTGGGCGGTTCCCGATGCACCCACCGCCGCCTTAATGACTAACTTTTATACAGAAATTAAACGCGGTGCAGATAAAGCCCAAGCCCTCCGCCAAGCCATGTTAAAAACAATGAAAAGTTACCCAGCCCCCGTCAATTGGGCGGCATTTACTTTAGTAGGTGAAGCAAATTCTTCTCCTCAATTACAAGCAGCCAAAGGCGATGCAAGCGTAAGCACTCAAGCGGCTGTCAGAAATTATCATACAGCACTTCCCGTTCCCGATAACGTGAGTAATTATTTTGAGTTACCTTCACAACAAATCGAAGGTCAAATCGATATTTCTTTTAAAACTAATCTCAGTGTAGAAGAATTAGTTAAATTTTATCGTCAAGAATTCCAAAATAGGGGTTTGCCGGAAAACGATCGCCTCAGCAATATTCGATCGAATGGTTTTCAACTGGTATTTGTAGATGCAACTAACCGCCGAAATGTGGTAATTCAAGCCAATGGTTTCGATCCCAATTTAATGCAAGTTTTTGTCAGGCTTGAAAGAATGCGACCATCTGGTAGATTACCTTCTTTTTAGAATTCAGGAGTCAGAATTCAGAATTCACAATGAATATAAGTACGGTGGGTGAATGAATTGATAATTGCTCGTTACCAGGTAGAACCTGGTAACGAGGCGTTTCTGACTCCTGAATTCTAACTATTAAAAACCTTCTCTATGAAATCCAACAAAATTCGTTGATGTCGATCGCCTAATGGTCGCACCTGTCCCGCATTTTCCGAATAACGTTCGCCTTGGCGGATTTCTTGGGTAGATACTAGCCCCATATCCCAACCTTCTCCTAAGACTAAATCTTTCATTTCTACAGTTAAATCACCATAAAAAACATGACGAACTACTTCCCCATCTGAATAATTACGAAAATGTTTCAAAACAGGAGGAACATAACCAATTTCCTCGACCAATTCTCGCTTTAATGCTTCCTCTGGTGTCTCATTAGCTTCGATATGTCCACCAAAAAATGCCCAATAACCGGGATAGACAATATTCGGAATATTATCTCTCAGTTGCATCAAAAACTTGCCGTCACGATAGAGAATTGCGATCGCGACGTGAACTGGTTGTTTAGCCATACAATTGTCAAGTTGTTTACTGTTGGTTCGGGTTCTATATTAATGTATGATTCGCGTCTTTATTTATTCATGATAATAGCTAAGAGTAATCAAAAAATTATCGATAATACAACAATAAAAAACCACGATACTAAAGCCTCTTTTCTTCTTTTAGATAAACTTCTCCTAACTCCTGCCCACCTAAAGGAATGCTCTGATATTCAACCTTGCCCTTGATTAAAAGTTCCTTATCTTTAGGAGGAAATTTATCTTTAGTTACCACCAAGATAGTACCTGTAGAATCTTGCAACTGATAAGCTCGTAACTCCAGTAAGGGAACTTGATTCACCACTTTACCTTTTACATAAACCCTAGCATCGTCATCGCGCTGAGTTTGCACTTCGCTAATGTTGGTAACGGTAACGCTGCCAGCCGAAAGAAAACCAACTGCCAAACTAGTCATTCCTCCCAGGAATAATGCGATCGCGCTAATTCGCAACACGTAACTTTTAGTTAACTTCATTTCATTCTCCTAAAATAATCACCAAAGAAAAAAGCAGATTACGGAACTTTGAGAAAGAAAAATTCTCTCCAGAAAAGTTACTAGTAATCTCCTCTTCGAGGTTATAACGCTAAAACCCAGTCAAAGGCAAACCAAATCTGGCAAACTAGGAAAGCGGATTGCCTCCTGAGAGGCCACTAAAAAAACCTATGGAAGACAAATTAGCCTTAAATTTAGATGGGAAAGCCCTAGCACAAAAAATTCATGCTCAACTAAAAGAGCGCATTCAGGAATTACAAGGTAAAATTGGGCGATCGCCAGGATTAGCAGTACTGATGGTGGGAGATAACCCTGCCAGCGCCGCCTACGTGCGAAACAAAGAACGCGCCTGCGAAAAAGTAGGTATCGCATCATTTGGCAAACATTTCCCCGCCGAAACAAGCCAAGCAGAACTAGAAAAAGTGATTCACTCACTTAACCAAGATCGACGAGTTGATGGCATTTTAGTACAGCTACCTCTACCTGACCACTTAGACGCAGTTAAGCTACTACACGAAATCGATCCCGACAAAGACGCCGATGGACTGCACCCGGTTAACTTGGGACGCTTAGTGCGGGGAGAAGCGGGACTACGCAGTTGTACCCCAGCAGGGGTAATGCGCCTGTTAGAGGAATATCAGATTAACCTCAGAGGCAAACACGCCGTCGTGGTAGGACGTAGCATTTTAGTCGGCAAACCACAAGTTTTGATGCTGCTAGAAGCTGATGCTACAGTTACGATCGCTCATTCCCGCACCGAAAACTTAGCCGCCATTACCCGCAATGGTGATATTGTAATCGCAGCCACCGGGCGACCGAACCTAATTCACGGTGATATGGTCAAACCAGGTGCAGTAGTTGTCGATGTGGGCATCAACCGCGTCACCGATGAAGCCGGGAACTCTCGCCTAGTGGGAGATGTGAACTTTGATGAAGTAAAAAAAGTCGCCGCTTATCTCACCCCCGTACCGGGAGGAGTTGGCCCCATGACCGTTGCCATGCTGTTGCAAAATACTGTATTGAGTTATGAGAAGAGGTTAGGGGCTAGGGGCTAGGGAGCAGGGGGCAGGGGAGCAGGGGAGCAGGGGG
>DATNQN010000090.1 GCA_036703985.1 Leptolyngbyaceae cyanobacterium | reverse complement strand
AGCTTACACCAGTTCCATTATGTCTGGCGAAAAAATCAAAAAAAAGGGAGTAGTTAAATATGTTGGCCGCGTGAAAGAAAAGCGTAGAACGCCGCGCCGCCATAGCAGCTTTTATATTGGTCTACATGGCTATGCTTGGGTCGAATCCCTCGATTTATTTAGTGAACAAACTACTAAATTAATGTCTTTAAGTCCTCATAAATTACCTTATTATCAACGAGGTCGTCGCGCCGAAATCCTTATCCAGTCTACTTTTGAGCTATAGTTGTCGCCCCGTCAGGCTAGCGATGTACCGATTACATCTTTATCTAGTACGGTTAAGATGAGTTGGATTAACCGTAATCCTCAAACTGGAAACGGTCGCTCTTTTGTAGATTTTCAAATCAGAGGTTTTAACATCAAAGATTCTGCTTCCATTCCCAAATCTACTTCTACATTAAGTTTGTTAGCTCTTGGTACTTTATTTGCGATTGCAGCACTTAAGCACCAAAATAACCAAAAGATTTAAAACAGATTAGTGGCTAGTTTTGAATTTCTAGTAATTCATTCTAACAGTCATTAATTTTGATAAACTGGGTTTTTTATACAAATCCAGTTTTTAACATTGAAAGTAAGTTGAGCGACTACTTCGATCTTTAACATTGTAGAGAGCGTCGAGTGGAATTTTTCTACAATCTTAAGGATAAACAGGACGATCGAAAGGGATGGGTTATCAGTTAAAATAATCGATACCTCGTGCAATCTATCGAAAATTATGGCCTCAAGAGAACCTTCAGAGCCGATCGGCATCGCATCAAAAGAAGAGTTAGGTACTTTATCGCCAGTCAGCGAAGACTATCCTTTGAGCCCCGTTCCTGGATATGTTCGTAAGTCAATCTGGTCTTTAGCACCTTTATTAATGGGTTTTACCCTTTATTCAGGTACTTTATTGGCGGGGGGTTTAGTTGGTCTAGCATATCGATTTTGGCCAGATTTAGTGGTTTTAATTTTAGTTGGCAATTTAATTTTAGGTTGCTATGCTGCTGCACTAAGCTATATCGCTGCCAAAAGCGGACTTAGCACCGTATTAATAGCGCGATTTAGTTTCGGCAATATCGGTTCTCGCTTGGTTGATTTCATTTTAAGTTTTATCCAAATTGGTTGGTATGCCTGGGGTTCAGCTTTAATTGCCGATTTACTCAATAAATTGGTAGGCGTACCTCCTAGTTGGAATTGGCTGACTATTTTGGCGTGTACTTATTTATTTTTTATTATCGCTTATTTTGGCTATCGGACGTTGGATTGGTTAAGCCGAATTGCTGTCCCAACAATGCTTTTTTTGATGTTTTGGTGTTTATTAATTGCAATGATTAAAGTTGGGGGATTTGCGGGTTTGCAAGCTATCAAACCTACCCAACAATTAGCAGGGGGAGAGGCATTAACCCTTGTTGTCGGTACGTTTATTTCAGGGGTTACACAGGTTACTAATTCGAGCAAATTTACTAAAGATGGTTCTCAGCCTGTTGTTAATATTTTAATAGCTTTTTTTGTTGCCAATGGAATTATAGTTTCTAGCGGGGCTTTGAATTCTCTTATTTATGGTAGTGAAAATCTGGTAGATGTAATGTCGCAACAGGGTTTATTATTTTGGGCTTTGCTGTTGTTGTTACTGAATATGTGGACGACTCAAGATAATACAATATATGCTTTTTCAGTGGCGGGCGCTTATATATTTCGTACTAACAAGCGAACTGCTTTTGTAATAGGTGGTGCAACGCTGGCGTTAGTTTTGGCTTGGGGAGGTATTTATAAAATGTTAGTTCCTTACCTGATATTTTTGGGAATTTTTATTCCACCTATCGGCGGTGTAATTATGTCTGATTATTGGTTACATCGTCGAGGTAAATTTCCTGCTTTGGTAGAACCGCAACCGCGATTTAATTGGGCTGGCATTATTAGTTATGTGTTAGCAAGTACGATCGCGTATTTTTCTCCCGGTATAAAGCCAATCAACGGTATTGTCGCTGCCCTCATCCTTTATTATGCGCTGAGTAAATTAATTCCCCTCATTTCCCGGAATTACCGTAAAAGAACAGTTGCATAAATATTAACTTTTTTTGTTTTATATAATGACTAACGAAAATGACCGAATAGCTGAATATGTCGATCGCGTAGCAAACTTAATCGAGTTGCCGATCGATCCGGAATACCGCCCTGGTGTGGTAACAAATATGACTAGGATCGCCCAAGTTGCCCAACTGGTAAACGAATTTCCCTTGCCCGAAGACATTGAAGCTGCCACGGTGTTTGAACCATGAATAAAGCTTATCCCGATGCCACTCAAATTGCGGAAGTAGTGCGGGGACAAGAAGTTTCCGCCAAATCGATCGTCGCTGCTGCTTTGGCGAGAATTGCCTGCGAAAATCAAAAACTCAATTGCTTCACGACGGTGATGGCAGAACAAGCTTTGGCAGAAGCCGACAAAATCGATCGCAAAATTCAACAAGGCAACAACCCCGGCGTTTTGGCAGGCGTACCGTTCGCTGCTAAAAATTTATTCGATATCAGTGGTATCACTACCCTGGCAGGATCGAAAATTTACGCCGAAAATCCGCCAACTACCCGCGATGCTACTGTAGTTGCCCGACTCAAACAAGCGGGTGCAATCTTGGTGGGTGCTACCAATATGGATGAGTACGCCTATGGATTCGTGACGGAAAACAGCCATTACGGTGCAACTCACAACCCCCACAACCCCACTTGCGTAGCTGGCGGTTCCTCCGGTGGTTCGGCAGCGGCGGTGGCTAGCGGTTTAGTGCCGATTTCTTTAGGTTCGGATACCAACGGTTCGATTCGCGTCCCGGCTAGTTTTTGCGGAATATTTGGTTTTAAGCCTACTTACGGTCGATTGTCAAGAGCGGGGGCGGTATTGTTGGCAGGTAGTTTCGACCATATCGGCCCGTTTGGGCGATCGGCGCGGGATATGGCGACGGTTTTCGATGTTTTGCAAGGCGCAGATCCCGCCGATCCAGTTTGCACGACTCGTCCGCCAGAAGCTTGTTTACCGCAATTGAATCGGGGTATTGATGATTTGCGAATTGCCGTCGCAGGTGACTATTTTGCCAAAGGTGCGGAACCAGAAGCTTTGCAAGCGGTAACAAAAGTTGCTGAGGCTTTAAGTGTAAAAGAAACGGTGATCATCCCAGAACCACATCGGGCAAGGGCAGCAGCGTTTGTGATTACAGCTAGTGAAGGTGCGAATTTACACTTAAAAAACTTGAAGATTCGCCCACAAGATTTCGATCCGGCAACTCGCGATCGCTTTTTGGCAGGTGCGTTGATTCCGGCACACTGGTATATTCAAGCACAAAGATTTCGACAATGGTATCGCGATCGCGTCAGAGAAATCTTTCAAAATGTCGATATAATTCTCGCACCTACAACCCCTTGCGTTGCACCATTAATCGGACAACAAAAAATGGTAATCGCTGGGGAAGAAATGTTAGTTCGACCGAACTTAGGATTATTTACCCAACCCCTATCTTTTATTGGATTACCAATAATTTCAGTACCGATTCAAAGGGCGGGAGATTTGCCTTTAGGAGTACAAATTATTGCCGCACCTTATAATGAAGCGTTAGTTTTAAGAGTAGCAGCAGTATTGGAAGCGCAAGGAATTGTGACAGCGCCAGTGATGGAGTAAATAATTGATTTAATTAAAGTAAATATGACCAATAAAACTGCTGATTATGATAATCCTTGGAAAGAAGCGATCGCAATTTATTTTAAATCCTTCATCGCTTTCTTTTTCCCGGATATTTATGAAACAATTGACTGGCGACTAAACTACGAATTTCTCGATTTCCAATTACAACAAGTAATGCGGGATGATGAAATTGGGTTGCGAGAAGCCGATAAATTAGTCAAAGTGTGGCTTTTGGATGGAACAGAAACTTGGGTACTAATTCACCTAGAAGTCCAAAGCCAATACCAGTCAAACTTTGCTGAAAGAATGTATGTTTACAATAGCCGCATTTTTGTAATTTATGGCAAAAAGGTAGCTAGTTTAGCAATTTTGGCAGATGAAGAGAAATCTTGGCGTCCTCACGAATTTAGTTATCAAATCTGGGGATGTCGAGTCTTATTAAGATTTCCCGCAGTCAAGTTGCTAGACTATACAAATGAGTGGGAAACTTTAGAAAGAAGCACTAACCCCTTTGCTGCTATTGTAATGGCGCACTTAAAGACTCAAGTCACCCGCCAAAAACCTCAAGAGCGATTAGAGTGGAAAATAAGTATCGTCAAGAGCCTTTATCAGCGGGGATATAATCGATCTGAAGTGCGAGAATTATTCCGGTTAATTGACTGGATGATGGCGTTACCAAAAACTTTGGAAACAGGATTTATTGAAGAAGTAACTCGTTACGAGGAGGAAAATAAAATGCGTTACGTTACTAGCGTAGAAAGATTCGGTCGTGAAAAAGGAATGATCCAAAAGGGTCGAGAGGATATAATTTATGTTCTCCAAATCCGTTTTCAAAATGTGCCTGAAGATTTAATAAATGAAATTAATCAAGTTGAAGATGACGAACAATTGAAAGCCTTTTTAACTTCCGCAGTTACAAGCGGATCTTTGGCAGATTTTCAGGATGTGATCGAGCGGCTAAAATCAGAAGCAGGAGAGCAAACTACTTGACACGAAATTTTTACAATTAGGGTGGGTATTGCCCACCCTAAAAAGTATTAATATAAAAAAATGTAAAATAAGGATTGCAAAAGGATTAAATCAGTGATAATAAAAAAAATAGTATAAACATGAAATGAACAAAATCGAGCAAATTGTTCAAAGCAAGCCGCTAGCCTTTGACTATTTAGCCCTAATTCATAATGATTTAATTTCAGAAAGAGGAAATTTTCAACCCATTCTCAGAGCAATCAAATCAAACCTGGAACTTAAACATATTAAGTCAATTTCAATGTGGCTGGATTTAGTCAAAATTGATATAGACAGGAGTCTGGAGAAAAGCTGGTTGGTAACAGACTTGATTATTCAAGCAGTTACATCTACTAATTTTACTTATAAAATTACATTATTCGATCCGATTTTTGATGTTTTGGAATTAGACCGCAAACAGAAAACGACTTTTTTTACCAGAGAATTTTGTCTGATTATTCAACAGCATCAAGACATTGGCAGCAGTGAGTCTATTACTCTGAGAAAAATCAAAAGCTACTTACAAACTTTTACGGAAGAATTAGAAGAAAAGCTATTTAATATTGCTAACAACATCCCAGAACTTAGGTTTGTAATTTTGAGATTGCTTACTGAATTGCCTCTAAATCCTGATCATAATTATGGCAATAAAGAATTGAAAAAATATGAAAAAATAGTAGAAACGGAAAGATTATCTCAAAAGCGTACTTTGGCTGAGTTGGAAAAACTCGACAAGTACCTAGAATATTGTAAACAGTTGAGAAAAAGAGCATCTCACTACTTAGATGATTACTTAGACAAGCAACTTGATAGACGCAATCAGGAAATTATCACTGAAACTAAAACGGAGGAACTTATGACTAATATGCAAACGATTGACGACATCCGCGAAAAATTGGCTACAGAATTAAAAGAATTGTGTAATTTTTTATCGGATAAAGGAATGACTGATGAATCAAGCCAGTTAGTCAAGGAATTGAAAAAGTTAGAAGAAAATACCTACCAAATTGCTTTTATTGCCACCATGAAGGCGGGTAAGTCTAGCTTAATTAATGCTCTATTGGGCTCGGAGTTGCTGCCATCTCTAGAAAAATCTTGTACTGGTAGATTGACTTTTATCAATCACCATGATGGTGAAACAGTTGCTCATATTATTATTCGAGATAATTTGCTCGTAGTCTCTTACCGCGAGCCAAAAGACTTAGAAAAATATTTGAATAAGTATTTGCAAAGTGGTTTAGTCGAAAAAGCCGAAATTTATTGTCCAGAAAATTTAGGATGGATAGACAACGTACAATATGTTAATCAACCTTTTGAAGAAATAAATGAAAATTTAGATATTCATATTCATCAAGCTAAACTAATTTTGAAGGAGAATGAGATTTTTATTAAAGATGTAGATGCAGTTGAATTGGGCAGCTTTATTAATAATAAGTATGTGGATGAGTTAAAAATAGATACACCGATTCGGTATCTCAAAAAGCACATTCAATTAGACGGTATTCAGTTTGTTGATACGCCAGGGCCAAACTCAGCCGCCCATTCTGACCACAAGCGTATTACATACAATTTTATTGATAAGTAGTTAGGCAAAAATATTTATACATTCTGAAAAGCTCAAACCCTTGTCATCGCGAGGAAAGAAGCAAGCGCAATATATATTTAATTTTGCACAACCACTTAAGGCTAATGTAGTTGTCTATGTAATAGACTTTACTAAGTTTGATATTTCAGGCGAAGATGAACTGTTGCAAGAGATCAAGCGCCAACGGGAAAAATTTAATCCCCAATTCTATGAAAAATTCTTCTTTGTTATCAACAAAATTGATATGCACGAAGCATACAAGGGTGCAAGTTTAGAAGCTAAACTTCATGATATCCGCGATCGCATTACAGAGGGATACGGTTACAAGGTTCCTGAGAATCATATTATAGGTGTTGCTGCAAAACCAGCTTTATTATATCGTTTGGATGAACAGCGTTTGTTGGATAAGGAAAGGAAAAAAGAGTTTCAAAAGTTTTTTGGACAATTTTTAGATTTGGATGATGTAACTCCTGAATCGGTGATTGAAGCAAAAAGCCAAGTTCTCTCAATGTCAAATATCGCTGCTTTAGATAACGCTATAGTGAACTACTTAAAAAATAGTAACCAAACACGAGAACTGATTATTGATGCTATCAATAAGGCAAAGATGTTTATTCAAGATTACAAGAAACCTCAGCAGCGTAAGTTGGGAGTATTTAAGACTAATTTAGAAGAACTGGAAGAAAAGGCAACTGAGTTGGAAAAATGGGTTAAAGAAGCTGAGGAACAAAAAAAGCAATTAATTACCGAACTAGAAAGGGATCATAGATGGCTGATAGGAAATTTTTTTGAAAAGTACGAAGAATTTGGCAAAAAACTGAAATCTATAGTTGATTCTATGTTTATCAATTCTGTAATTGTTAAAGAGATTGGTGAGGAGGAAAACTGGTTTTTAAAAGCAGCTGCCAAAATAAAAGAAGCTGCGGAATCAATTTTAGGTCTGAAAGAGACTCAAGAGAAAAGCCAAGTGGAAAAAGTAATCAAAAGGTATAACGATGTATTGATAGAAACTACACGAGATTCATATACCTGTTTTGAGGCAGAATTAAAGGCTACTGCTAGCGAATTAAGGCGGGCAGTATACGATAAAACAGATAGAAATGCAAATCAGCTTTTAAGTAATTTGAATCGAAAGGTAGGGGAGACTCTGAAAATAGATATTGATAGAGGAGAATTAGTATTTCCTCCGTTAGAGCTAGAATCAGTCATAGATAAAGTCGAGGAAAGCGTATATAAACCTCGATCAGACCGCGAAGCAGATCAGTGGGACTGTTGGGGAAATGCTAATAGATGGAAAGATGTTACTTATTTTTCTATTGATCGGGATGTCTTGAAAGAGACAACGAAGGCTAATTTTGATGTAGCTGTCAAAAATGGTAAAGGAAAGATTAAAGAGTTAGTAGATGAAGATATAAAAAAGATTAAAAAGTATATTGTTGGTCAAATTGATCGTCATATTCAAAAACTTCGACAAAATTTAGCGCAAGCAATCGAAAAACGGAAAACAGTAGGGTTTAATGCTGAAGAAGAAATTGTCAAAATAGAATCGGAAATTGAGCAAGTTGATGAAAAGTTGGTGATGCTCAATATGCTTGACAAAGCTACCATAAGTCTTTAAGTAAAATAAGGCAGTGTTTTTATGACTTGGTTTGTTCCTATCATCAGTGCTGGAATTGAAATAATAGGCAGCCTAATTAACGGCTATAGTAGCCGCGAACAACAAAAATTAGACATTATCGCTTATGAAAATCAAGCACGTTTAGAAATGGAGAGAATGCAACTCAAATCAGAAATTGATAAGAACACAAAAGAGCATAATTTAGTTATTCTAAAAGGAATTCTAGCTATAATCCATAATTTGACCAGAACTGACATTGAGTTAAAGCTACTCGTTGAAAGAGTGGAAACAGCCAAACAAATGCAGATTGGGGATTGGATTATGGCTAAAAAGAGAGAAATTTGCCAATTAAATAATGAGCAGATCAGACAGCTTGAAGAATTTCTCAATAAAGCAAAAAGCTTAGATGAATCAGACCAAGATAAATTTAAGGCTTTAGTCTACGAAAATTTTGAATACAACAAAAAAAGTATTATAGAGAACAATAACTTTTTAGTTAAACAAGCTGAAAATTTGGCTGCCAGAAGTGGCGTTGAATTAATCTCTCTGAAAGAAGAGTTTAAACAGCTAGTTAGTATAGATACACTAAAGCTGTTAGAAAATTATCCAAAATGAATATCACCATCATCACCATTGGCTCACAAGGCGACGTACAACCATTCATTGCATTAGGAATCGGCTTAAAAAACGCGGGACATAACATTACAATTTGCACTAGCGATCGCTTTCAAAGCGCCATCATCGAACGAGGCTTAAATTATGCCTACATGAACGACGACCTACTTAAACTGATCGATACAAAAGAAGGTCGCGCCGCCATTGAATCGGAAGGAAATCCGCTTTCTTTAATCAAAAAAGTCAAACCTATTATTCGTCGCATCCTCGATGAAGCTTGGAATGCTTCCCAAACAGCACAAGCAATTATTTATCATCCAAAAGCACTCAGCGGATATCATATTGCTGAAAAATTGGCAGTTCCGGCATTCATGAGTTTACCACTACCCATGTATACACCCACAGGTGATTTTGCCATTCCTTTATTACCTAATTTAAATCTCGGTAATTGGTTAAATAAATTAACATATCGAGTTTTACCATTGTTGACTGCACCTTATATGAAAGTAATTAATACATGGCGAAAAGAAGTATTAAATTTACCGACTCGATCAATTTTGGCATCGGAAATGGTGCGAAGTAACGGCGAACTCGTGCCTGTATTATATTATTATAGTCCTCATGTGATACCACAACCAAATGATTGGCCGAAAAATGCGATCGCAACTGGCTACTGGTTCTTAAATAGCATGAATAATTGGCAACCACCCGCTGATTTAGTAAAATTTATTGCTGCCGGGAAGCCACCCGTTTATATTGGTTTTGGTAGCATGACAGGTCAACATCCCGAACAAATCGCCCAAATCGTCATCGCCGCTTTAAAAAAATCAAAACAAAGAGGAATTATTGCCACTGGCTGGGGTGGTTTAGCAGCTTCTGATTTACCTGAAAATATATTTAAAATCGAATCCGTTCCCCACGATTGGCTTTTTCCACAAATGGCAGCAGTAGTACATCATGGCGGCGCAGGTACGACAGCCGCAGGCTTACGCGCAGGAAAAACAACCGTAATTTGTCCGTTTTTTGGCGATCAACCATTTTGGGGTAACCGAATAGCAGAATTAGGCGTTGGCACAAAACCAATTTCCATCAAAAAACTGACTGTAGATAAATTAGTTGATGCCATAAATACTGCTGTTAATAATGAAAATATGCACCAGCGTGCAGCGAATTTAGGCGAAAAAATTCGTTCGGAAGATGGAGTAGCAAGGGCAGTTGAAATTATCAATAGTTATTTTTAAATTAGTTACATAATAACCATCAATTTCTCGATCGATAACTTTTGCAGTAAGGACTTCAGTCCTTAGTTTTGTGACTTTGAGACGACTAAAGTCCTCACTACAAACCAACGATATCATTAACTATTGCGCTTTTTAGTTTCTCGTCCCAACTTAAGAGGTAAATTCCCCAAAATCGATCGCAAATCCAAACCTGATTTTGGCACTCGACGCGCTTCTCGTTCAAATTTAGCCTTCGCCCATCTCGCATCCTGCCCTAACTGACGCGCCTCCCACAAAAAACTACCTGCCAACTGTAATAAAAAAGGATGATTTCCACCCCAATTTCTGGCAAGGCGTTGTTCGTAATTATTCAAAGCAGCTGGTACGCCCGTTCTCTCCGGTAGACTTACCAATTCCCGCGCTTCCTGTTCCTTCAGTTCCCCCAGCGTCAAAACTTGCCCTAAATTAAAAAAAGCAGAATTCAACCCATATCGGTGGCGATAAAAATCCAGCTTTCTGTGAGAAGCTATCACTAGCATCAAGTTATTACTATTTATCAAATAACGCAAATTGTCAAAAAATCCATCATCAAACTCTTTCGGATGGGAAAATAAGGCTTCAAACTCATCTAAGCAAAGTATTGGCAGTACGCCCTGTCGCTTCCAATCTGCCATTACTGCCGAAAAATTCTGTCTTTGAAATGATGAAACTTGGAAAGGTCTAGTTAAGGCGCGTTGCGATCGCACTTTTGGTAAATTAAAAAACTGTCGCGCCACAGCATGATAGAACCCCATTTCTCTTTGACACTGAATATCTTGCAAATCAAGATAAATTGCCACGTAGCGCTGTGAATTATGCACCAGATGTTCGTATGTTTGGCAAAAATGATACAGCAAGGATGATTTACCGATGTACCGTTTGCCCACTACATTGATGCTAACTGGTTGATTGGCTGTCATCCCAGCGGTAATCGCGTTTAGTTCTGCTAAGCGACCTACGAAAAACTGGGGATCGGTAATCATTGGCCCTGCAATAAAGGGACTGGGAGAGTTTGAAGGATTGGCCATAAATAATTTTTATAACAGGGTAGGGGCGGTTCGATCGGTTAGTATTCCTTTTTTCAACCATATCCCCTCAGTTCTTCTCAACATTTTAAGCGCCCCAGCTTTTAACATTAAAAATTTATATTCAGATAGATACTTGTTTTAAATGCAACTCAGTATTCAATAACTGCTGTGGAAACCTATTTTTCTAAAAAATTCTAAGCAAAAAGTTGAAAAAAGTATCTAGGATCAAGGATAAAAGCTATATAATCTTTTTCGGATCGCCCGAGCAAATTTTTCGTATGCTCTTCGATCGCAAAATAGGGCTTAAATCCTCAGCAAAGATAAATTTTACGCTCGCAAATATACCAGACAAGATATAATTTACACGCCTAGTTAATAGGCTTTAGATTTGAGATTCTAAATTTTACATCGAGCCCACTAATAAATCGACTTGTTCAATATAAAAATCTAAATTCTTTCTTAAGAAGTCCTAATTTTTTTTGTTCAAAGCAATTAAGAATTTCTTAAAAATATAACAAGCAAATAGGAGCTTGGGTTTTAACACCAACGACTCCAATGTTTAATCGCAAACAAAAATTAATTGGGTTTAATTAAGAATGCTTAACCCCTTGCTTTGCAAGGCTTTATAGCTATGAAGCCAAATCTACTAGTGACAAAAAGAAGTGGGAAACTCCTTCAACTTTAACCCGATTTCTCCGGACTGCATACAGCAAACGCTTGACCGAATTTATCTCTTCTTCGCTCAAATAATTGTCCATCAATGCCGCTGTCAATTTAGAATGATCTGCACGACTAATAGTACCAGAACGACTAGCTTGTGCAAATATCTCAGAGAGACTATTGGAAGATAGGCAAACTTGTAAGGTGACCATAACTTGCTCCAGTTGCCATCATAAATACTCATACTTTGGAATATAAGCTCAGAATGTGAAAAACTTGGGAAGAAAAAAGTTTTTTATGAGCAATTCCACTTAAATATTTTGAAACATCTTAATTTAACTGACGCCACTACAATACCTATTTGTAGTCAAACAGAAAACTTGTATATAAAACTCAAAGAAAAGTATATAAAACTCAAACAATTGTACAAAAATGAAAACCCCAATTAACCAAGCAAAAGAATATAAACTAGTAATTTATGCTCAACCAAAATTAACTTCTAGTTCTAGAGGTCTAATATCTTGTCCGAATCGCAGCGCAGGCTAATACCTGTTCGCTTAAACTTTGTCCCGTTCACTATTTTGGCAGGAACCTCGATCGCAACAGACAACCCGGTGACAAAATCCGCCCTTGTTATACTCAAACTAACTGCGCGATCACACCAGCCAAATACTCGTACTGGTCTGATGTATTATAAATTTGCGCCGAAATGCGAATTAACTGTTTCGGTGCAGCAGGCCAAGGAATCACAGGAACTTCGATCCCAAAATCCTTAAACAGCGCATCTTGTAACGGCGGAATTAACTGCGTCCGATCTGGATAAGGCGCAGTATCTGGCAAAGACACCGCTGCCAACGCCCCAATCATCTCATCCGGACAAGATGGCGCAACACCCAACACTTCACAAAGTATCCGCCTCGCCGCTAACGCCTTTATTCGATTTTGCGTCATTAATTCATTCCATCCACCCGGTAACAGAGATCCCATAAATCGAATTGCCTCTGGTACGCACAAATAAGCGCTGGGATCGCCCGTTCCCATCCAATCAAACTCCAACTGAAACTTAGATTTATCAGTACGTGGCGAATTAGCACCATGACTAATGGTAGTGGGACGAATTTCTGATTGCCGATCCCGTCGCACGTACAAAAATGCTGCCCCTTTTGGCGCACACAACCACTTGTGGCAATTCCCAGTGTAATAAGTTGCCCCGATTTCCGATAAATTCAGGGAAATCATCCCAGGCGCGTGGGCACCATCAATCAGGGTATCGACACCAGAGTTAGTCAACTCCCTCACTAATTCCCGAATCGGAAAAATCAGCCCAGTTTGACTGGTAACGTGATCTAATAATGCTAACCTCGTCTGAGGTGACACTTTTTCCATCACCGCTTCAATTACCTGCTGTGGCGATTCGATCGGAAACGGCACTTTTGCCACCACTATCTGCGCCCCAGTTCGTTCTGCCACGAAATTCAGCACATTACGGCAAGCATTATACTCGTGGTCAGTGGTCAGTAATTCATCCCTTGATGTAAATTTTAGCGATCGCAATACCGCATTTACCCCAGTTGTGGCATTCGGTACAAACACCAAATCATCTGCATCCGCACCAACAAACTCACTTAACTCTCTTCTCGCGCGATCGATCGCCCCTTCCCATTCCCGCCCAAAAAACCTTAACGGTTCCCTTTCCAACTTCTCCCGCCAGCGCTGCTGTGCTTCCAAAACCGGAATCGGACAAGCGCCAAAAGCACCGTGATTCAAAAATACGATCTCTGGGTCAAGTAACCAGAGCTTTTGATATTCAGAAGAATGAAGCCTGAAGTCTAACCTTTCACCCTTCATACTTCATCCTTTATCCTTTTTTTAAACTCCCCGGGTAGGATTCGAACCTACGACCAATCGGTTACACTTATCCCAACGTTTCCGTAAGGGGTGGACTATCTCATCATCCGCGTCGGATGTCGGGCGCTATTAGGACTTATTGGTTAGGCTCCTCATCCTTAGTCTCTGCACCTTTCTGGCTACCTGTGTAAACCACTGCCTTTTGCCAGACTTGGCTCAAGATTACCGCCACCCAAAGTGCTGCGGCTTCCTTGAATTCACCCGATTTTCCACTACTCGTTACCGAGTAGCGCTGCTAGGTTAGGCAAGTAACAGCTACTGTTAACTTACTGTTTCCTGACAGCCGACCGCTCTACCACTGAGCTACCGAGGAATGTGTTTGTTTTTGTTGCCTGGGCAACGATTAATAATATTAGCGACAACTCCACTGGTTTGGCAAGTACTTTGACAAACTTTTTTTATATTTTTTTTCTAAAACGGCTGAAAATTATACTGGATATAGTTTTTAGCCTTTCAAACTTACTTGACTAACGCTTGGCGATGACTTTTTCCGTCAATGAATTCCTCATCCCTTCATAGGTGAGTGCAATCGAAAATCTAAAATCTAAAATAGCTCGACCTTTTCCGTAGATGAATCCCTGTGGGCTAGGTCTATCTCAAATCAATCACTCTCATCCCTTAATAAGATGAGTCCAATCGAAAATCTAACATCTAAAATCTAAAATCGGGCTACTTGAACCCCATTCGTAATTCAGCTAACCGCTGTCGCGCTTTCGGATCGAGAGAACTAGCTAAAAAACGACTAGATGGTTTATGATTCGGCTTGGCTTTTCGCTTTACTCGCTGTACGGTGGCTTCTACCTCGTAAGCTAGCTTTTGGGCTGACATCCACTCGGCACCGAATCCCGTCACCGTTTGCTGTTGCGCTCGATCTGAAGTAGCAACAATTAGCCGCTTCTGAAAATTACGTAACTCTTGCCGAATCTCTGCACAAGCTTTTTCGATAAAGGTGTCTGCTGTCTGTCCAAAATCCGTGAAGCAAACCGATAAGTTATCTGTAATAATTTCGGTATTGCCAGGGCTGTCTCGATAATGAGCATCAAACACTACCTGAGTATTAAAGCCCTCAAAAGCACTATATCCAACTAAGACTTCGATCAATTGCCAGCGAGCAGCCTCTAATCCATTGCGATCGCGTATACGCAAAAGATTCGGCCAAGCTCCAATTACGTTATAGCCGTCCACGAGCAATATAGCTGACGGCGATGGAGGTGTCATTTTTCAAAGCTAAATTTTGCTAAACTTAATATTTAAGATAGTAATTCATGTTTGACTAGTAATCAAAGTATAAATTCGGTTGACATTTTGCTTAAAATAAGCTATATCAACCGAAATATTTGCATTGGTGGAGGATTTAGGAGCCAGAATTCAGAATGTTTTTCTTTGCTTAATTCCTGCTTGTGGCTTCTGAAAAACGCTTTTTTATAGGAAGCAGGTTGTTAAAAAAGCTAAACGATTTCCTCAACTTGCATCAAGCGTTGCGTCAACCGTTGCGGATCTCCTTGGTCAACCAATTGGCCTCCCTCCAATAAAAACGCCCCATCACAATAATTCAATTCATCCAAGCGGTGAGTTACCCATAAGGCAGTAATACCCTGGCTATTCACCAACCGCCGTACTTGCGCCACCAAATCTAACTGACTATCCGGATCGAGTAGAGCAGTAGGTTCATCGAGTAGCAATACTTCACAGCGACGAGCTATCGCACCTGCTATAGCCACCCGTTGCTTCTGACCACCACTCAAAGCATAAATTGGTCGTCGCTGCAAACTCCACAAGTTAACTATTCTCAGCGCTTCTTCTACCCGCTGACGCACCTCCAATACAGAAAGCTTTTCCTCAACTAATCCAAAAGCGACATCCGCTCCCACCGTCGGCATTACTAACTGATGGTCGGGATTTTGGAACACAAAACCAACTGGCTGGGCAATCTGAATTTCCCCCGACTGGGGACGCAATAGCCCAGCCAGCAATCTCAACAAAGTGGATTTTCCACTGCCATTTGTCCCCAAAAGCATCCAAAATTCCCCTTTAGGGACACTTAAAGAGCAGGACTTTAAAACCGCGTCACCTTTAGGCCAACTAAAGCAAAGATCCTGCACTGCAATGGCTGATTGGGCCATGTCATCACCATTAGTACGAACTTATGATTCTGCCATCATCGAAAAGAAGCCCGGAGGTTTACCAGCAGCAGCAGCGCCCGATTTCTGAGAAACCTGCAACGCTAATACTTCATTTGCCCGGAGTGCAATTTTTTTCTCTGTCTGTTTCTCGCAAGTCAGTTCCAAAATTTGTGGATTACCAGATCGCATCGCTTCTAGAACTTGGTTGTAGAGTGCATGAGCGTCTTCCTCTGACTTGCGTTGCACTGAAACTGGAAAAGGACTGTTTTTGAGCGTCAAATCAATAGTGAACATTAGTGGGTTAAAAGTTTTCCGTTAATTACATCACCATTTCCTAGTATCGCAAAAGGATGAAGTCTGGATCGGGATTTTCAGGATTATAAGGATGAACGGGATTAAAGTCTGAAGGATGAAGTCTGAAGGATAAAAATTAACTTATTTTATCTATCTCCCCATCTTCCCATCTTCCCATCCCCCATCTCCCCTGCTCCCCATCAAAATTTAATCGATCCAGGGGGTGAAAAATCTAAAGAGTTGCATATAATGAGAGACATGGTAAAGAAACGTAAACTAAAATTACGTTGTAACAGGTTTTATGCGTAGTCATAACTGCTTAGCACTTGGCTGCTCACATAAACCAAACACCCTGTAATCATATCTATTCGGAGATTCTGAAGCATGACTATAGCTGTCGGAAGAGCTTCAGCAGACAGAGGATGGTTTGACGTTCTCGATGACTGGCTAAAGCGCGATCGGTTCGTATTCGTAGGTTGGTCGGGAATCCTGCTGTTCCCCTGTGCTTATCTAGCACTCGGCGGCTGGTTAACCGGCACCACCTTCGTCACCTCCTGGT
>DATNQN010000089.1 GCA_036703985.1 Leptolyngbyaceae cyanobacterium | reverse complement strand
TGGCAGATTCTCACGTGTTACTCACCCGTCCGCCACTAACGTATTTCTACGTCCGTTCGACTTGCATGTGTTAAGCAGACCGCCAGCGTTCATCCTGAGCCAGGATCAAACTCTCCGTTTTGAAGTAGTCTGTTTTGGCTTTTGACTCCAAAAATTTAAAAATTTTTGGAATCTTGTCTAGATTTGAGTCAAACAAATGACTCGGTTTAGTTTAATAATTCTTGACGAGATTTGGATGTTTCTCTTGGCTTTCAAACTATTGGATTTTTTTAGGTTCGAGTGTCTTGGCATTGCCTCAACACTCTTTTGAATATAACAGGTTTTTTCAGCTTTGTGTAAGTGTAAAATCATTTTTTCAACCTGGTTTTACGCCACATCTATAACTAAATAAGTCCTGCTGCCTTTTCCAAGAATTTGGAAGCTAAGAGCTTGGCTTTCAAACTATTTGTTTTTCTAGGTTCGCGTGCCGCTTTGTTTTTCAGCACTCTTTTACTATAACAGCCTTTTTTAATTTTTGGCAAGTGGATCGAGAAAAAATTTTTTCTTCTCAATATCTTTTTGGTAAACCGAACTTGCTTGACTGTTAGGTAGTTTTACTGGTAGTTAAGGTTGAGATTGCTCAGCCTTAAACTTTTTATTGTTGAGTCACATACCAAAGAATAAATCCTTTGGTACTTCTGTAATATAATCCAGTAAAAATTCGATCGTTAATAGAGATAACCGTGCCAAATCGGGTAAAACACCAACTATAAACAAGGATAAGACAGAGTATTTCTAAGAATCGTCGCCTCATCTGAAAATACTACTTTATCCTGATGATGATTAAATCACCTAAGCTATTTTTAGCAGGTAAATGATATCAAAAGCGGGACAATCGTTCACAAACTTTGATATTTTTTTACCTACTTTTATAAAGCAGACATTTAACCTTCCAAGTTCTTATAATCTTGAAGGCAAACTGCTTTAATCACTTATTTACTTTAGTTGGCCACATCAAAAAAGCCGGGTTTTATCCCGACTAGGATAACAGTTAACAGCCATTTCGTTGAGTAGATAACCCCACTTTGAGGTGTGGTTATCTGACTAGACGATAACTGCTTGTTGTTTTATATTTCTCAGTAGTTTTTAGCTTTGAAAGCTCTAGCTTTTTTAGCTTTAAAACTCTGGGTTATCTCCAGTTCTATGGCTCTACAGAACTCAGGGCTTTTTTTGACGCTTTTCTAGGATATCAGACTTTTATTGAATATTGCAATAATTTTAAAAAATTTACGATCGAATTTTGGTAACGACTTAGGATGGTAACTTCTGCTAGTTTCAGACAAGCTGTAATAAGAGGCATTATTACAGATGGGGTTCGGACTTCTAACTTTCAGCGATCGCGATCGGCTAGAGTTACCTATCATATCAAGCTAGGCGATCGCAATTCACCTGGTTCGACGAATTTATTTCTTGGGTTGACAAAAATTTTGATACATGATAAGCGATCGCCAATAGTAAAGATTAGCTTTCACTTATATCTATATATATATAGTATGTCTCGATTCGGTTATACCCTTATCGTTCATACCACAGAGAGCATAGAGTAGGAGCTAGAGAAGAAAGAAACATTTCCGTACATCAATGAAAAATGATTCATATTGGTTAAGGGTGCTGATTAACGAGTTCCAGGAAAAGAAAGCTCCTCACCTAACTATGAAACTTACCCTTGACATTTGGCGCATTAGCACTATTTCTTTGCTATGGCTGATGGCCCACAGCCCCACAGCAGCACAAATCATTCCAGACTCAACCCTACCGAACAATTCGATCGTTATCCCAAACGATAATACCTTTCAAATTGAGGGAGGTACTCCAGCAGGGAACAACTTATTTCACAGTTTTGGCGAATTTTCAGTACCAACAGGCAGCGAAGCCTTTTTTAACAATTCAGTAAATATCCAAAATATCTTTACCCGCGTTACTGGTTCTCACATCTCTCAAATTGACGGATTAATCAGAGCCAATGGTAGTGCTAACTTATTTTTACTCAATCCCAACGGCATCGTGTTTGGCCCCAATGCACGATTAAATATTGGCGGTTCTTTGCTTGCCAGTACAGCTGAGAGCCTTCTATTTAGCGAAAACATCCTTTTTAGCGCTAGCAATCCCCAATCCTCTAGTTTGCTAACAGTTAATGTTCCCATTGGCTTGCAATTTGGAGCAACGCCGGGAAATATTATCAATCAATCGAGTACTGCTAACGGTAACGATCGACAAACCGGATTACAAGTGCCAACTGGCCAAACATTCGGATTAATTGGCGGTAATCTTATTTTAGCTGGCGGACAAATCCGATCGCCAGAAGGCAGAATTGAACTAGGAAGCGTTGGCCCCAACAGCTTTGTCAGCCTGACTTCCATCGATAATGGCTTTCAATTGGGATACCAGGGAGTTCAGCAATTTCAGGATATCCAACTTTCGCAACAAGCCATAGTAGATGCTAGCGGAATTGGCGGCGGTAATATTCAAGTGCAGGCAAACCGCCTCTTAGTAAATGATGGTTCTCGAATTTTATCCCTTACTTTGGGAGATCGATCGGGGGGAAACCTCGACATCCGTGCGGCTCAAATCGAAGTCAGCGGAACCGACCCTTTAAATATTACTCAATTATCTACCGATACCAAAGGTGCGGGGAGGGGAGGAAATTTAAATATAGAAACCGGACAGTTCCTTTTGCAAGGGGCGGCTTTTTTGTCAACCACCAGCTTTGGGGAAGGGACGGGTGGCAATTTAAACTTACGCGCTAGTGATTCGGCGGTGTTAGTTGGTACTGGGCTGAATAACTTACAACAAATATTTGTCGGTGGTTTTTCGGGGCGGTTGACTCCTAACGATCGCGTTGGCGGCTTATTTGCAGGAACGGCAACTGCTGGTCCTGGGGGCGATATCACCATCGAGACAAATTCTTTGAGTCTCCAAAACGGATCGCTAATATTATCTCCGGTTTTCGGTTTTGCAAAAGCAGGAAATATCGATATCCGAGTAGCTGATTCTATAGAAGCTAAAGGTTCTGGTATTCTTTCTAATACCATTTTGGGTAGTAGCGGTGGATCGGGCAACATCACCATCGGCTCTAACCGCTTGAGTATTTTAGATGGAGCAGTAGTATCGAGCGGTACATTGGGCAGTGGAAGAGGTGGCGATATCGTAATCAACGTTTCTGATTCCCTGGAAATAAGCAGAAGTATACCCGGAACAGTTTTACCAACAGGTATTTTGAATAACACGGTTTTTGGCACGGGAGCGGCTGGCGACATTTATATTAAAACGGGAAATTTGATCAACCGAGATGGTGCTTTAATTGTGGCCAATAGCGGCGCTAGGCTTGCTGTAGGTATTGTTAATTCTGGTGGCCCTGGCGGAAATATTTCCATAGAGGCAAGAGACTATATAGAAATCACAGGTGTTTCGCCCGATGGGTTAATTACTAGTGGCCCCGGAACTACTACCTTTACAGCATTTCCGTCTGGAGATTTGACTATTTCCACTCGTAAGCTAGTAATTTCTGATGGTGCGATCGTTTCTAGCGGTACTCTCTCTTCCGGTGTGGGGGGAACTTTAACAATAAATGCTTCGGAATCCTTGGAAGTGATTGGTGGATCGGAAAAAACTGGATTTTCTTCTACTTTGGTTACTTCATCCGGACGTGCTGACTTACCTCAGCTAGTCGCCACGGGTGCAGGGGGTAACTTAAATATTAATGCCGGAACTTTGAGCGTTCGGGATGGCGCTACTCTGGATGTGCGGAGTTTCGGATCGGGAAGTGCGGGTACTCTCTCTATTGTCGCTCGATCGGTGAATCTCGATCGCAACGGCAGTCTCAACGCCGCTACTGTTGCGGGTGCTGGTGGTAACATTCGCCTGTTCGCAGAAAATTTACAACTACGTCGCAACAGCAGTATCACTACCAATTCCGGTAGTACCGATGGTGGGAATATCGAAATTGATAGTAATACATTAGTTGCTCTAGAAAATAGCGATATCAGCGCTAATGCTTTAGTCGGTCGTGGCGGTCGAGTCAGCATTAACGCACAAGGCATTTTCGGCACGGAATATCAACTCGTTCCCACTTCTCAAAGCGACATTACCGCTACCGGGGGAACTCCCGATCTCAGCGGTACGGTAGTAATCACTACACCCAACGTAGAACCTGCGGCTGGATTAATTAATTTGCCAGAAAATTTTACGGATGTGAGCGAACAAATTGCTACTGGCTGTCCCGCACAAAGAGGCGATCGTTTTATCATTACCGGACGTGGCGGCTTACCCTCCGATCCCAACGAAACTTTAAGGAATCAAACAGTTTGGCGAGATGTACGACCGATTGCTAATTCTAAAGATGCGATCGCAAATCCCCAAACGCCCTTAGCCACTCAATACCTTCATCTAGTAGAAGCAACTGGATGGAAGATTAATCGACAAGCACAAGTCGAACTGATCGCAAACTTACCTGAGGGATCGATTCAAAATCCTTTGTCCACAACAACTAGCTGTCAAAGGTGATCTCGGAAACAGACGCCAAAAGTTAGATGTGATACGGTCAGGAGAGTTTTTAGTGGTATCGATCGCGTTTTAGGAGCGGGTTTTGTTGAAAGATGACTTGCCTCGTGCAGCTATTCTCGTTCAGTAATCTTCCCACATCACAAAATGCGATATTTTAATTAACCTTTTTGTGTAGCATCTTATTTTTTAAATAAAGCAGATAAAAAATCTATGTATCGGTTCCAGGTAAGGGCGCACACGCAAACGGGAGAATTGATCGGGCTGGTCGGTTCGGCTCCTGAGTTAGGATCGTGGGACGTAAATAAATGCGTACATTTGAAAACCAGCGGGTTTAGCTATCCTTTATGGTGGGCGGATGTTGAAATTAACCTCGATCGATCTTGGGAATCATCCGATCGCCAAAAAGTAGAATACAAGTACGTGCGAATCTTTCCTGATGGGAGGGTGGAATGGGAAGCTTGGGGTCAAAACCGTTGGATACCGATCGAATCTGAAGACCTACCATCGAGCATCATTGTAGAAGATGGCTGGTTAGGCTTCGTACAATCCTGTCCTTACGGATATTTTCAGGAAGCAATAACGCAAAAAGCAATAACGCAAAAATCTCCCATCAAAGCAGCAACCGGGCTGAAAATCGCAGTTATTGGCAGTTCCGTAGCCTTGGGTTGCAGTTCGTGGTTATTCAGGGGCTGGGCTTGGCATCTAGGACAAGCACTATATAAAAAATACGGACATCAATTGGTGAACGTATCGGAAGTGGGTGCAAATGTCAGCGCCACGATCGATCGATTTCCCCTAGCAGTCGCACCACAACAACCAGATATCGTCATCGTAGCCCTTTCTCTGGGCAACGAGGGACTGGCACACTGTCCCCCTCACCAACGAAAAGCAGTGCAGCGACGTTTTGAAAGCGGATTGCAGCAACTCGTCAAAATGACCAAGGAATTGGGTTCTATTCCCATGCTGGGTGGATTATATCCCAATGGAGATTACTACCCGGAACATTACGCGCTTTTACAAGAAACTCACAAACGAATGCTGAGTTGGGGCGTTCCAGTACTGAATTGGTTAGCTGCGGTGGATAATGGGGCGGGACGTTGGAAAGTTGGCACTTCTTCCGATCCGGCTCATCCTAACATGGCAGGGCATCGCTTGATGTTCGAGGCGATCGATCTCAGTCTATTCGAGATCGACAAAGATAAGTTGATGCAAAGAAAACAATTAGCGATTCAGAAGCAAGAAAACCCCATTTACCGCGATAACTGGGGTTTTCACGTCTTCGCCTGTCATGAATCTCATAGTTTGCGGGTAATCAATACTTCCAAACATACTTATACGATCGCACCTCACTGGAGGGAACTACAAGCAGCAATTCAAAGCAACGCTGGATTAATCCCCGGTATTTACATCGCCAAAACTGCTCAAACAGGTACGCAGCCCTTCTTTTGGGTGAAAGAAGATAGCACGATCGAAACTCAGCTAGATATTCCCCCATCGGCTGACATTGAATATAGTGCAGCTTACAATCTCTTTTCGTCGAAAGTTTCCCAAACTTTATTTTACGACGGGGATCTGGGACTGCTCAAAGAAAGCGATCGCGCTCTCCGCATCATCAACGAATCGGATCACGAATACAACATCCATCCCATGTGGAAAGATATTCGCCGCATCCTCAAAGCAATGCCATCGGGTATTTACGAAGATTCCCTCAATCCCGACGTACCGTTTCGTACCATGATGATCGGCAAGGATGGGCTGGAAAGTAGGGTAAAAGTGCCAGCCAAGTCAACCGTATTGTTTGAATACAAGTGTAAATTATCAGACATTAGCCGAATTGCAATTTTACCGTTAGGCGATCGTTGCGCGATCCGAATGCTTTTATACAAAATGGAATATGATGGGCCAGCTTTTCCCTTCGATTTAACCAGAACAACAAATTTGGGCGATGTTGCAGATACGATCGCAACAGGTTTTCACGATATGTGGAACCCCAATCTATTAGATTACAACCACGACCAAAGAAGAATTTATCACAAAAAATGGACGGGTTTATCTTTCGCCCATGAAGTAGAAGAAACAGACGACCCCGTTAACGATATGTCTCCCGTTTATGAAAGAATGCGCGTTCGTTACAGTGCGC
The DNA here is from genome assembly GCA_036703985.1 of Leptolyngbyaceae cyanobacterium. Lineage (GTDB taxonomy): Bacteria > Cyanobacteriota > Cyanobacteriia > Cyanobacteriales > Aerosakkonemataceae > DATNQN01. The sequence continues at coordinate 75,428 of DATNQN010000089.1, read as the reverse complement.
GTTCTCAACGTTTTTGGTATACCCTACAAAAGTGCGATGAAGTGCTATTCGTTCGCACGGGAATTACCAATCGAGGTTACGTAATAGATTTGGTAGATAAGCTGGCAGCCAAATGCCAAGAAAAGCCATTTCGAGTATTGCTAATTTCTCCCCAATCTTCCGATGAATTTTCGGAAATTCCCCATGTTCTGCATTATAACTTGGAATTCAATCCAGACCAAATGTATGAAGATTTGGGATATTGGATGCACTGTACGGATGTGATGCGAGGAATTCTCGAATCTCTGGGAGTATCGAGTAAAAATTTATTTTGGTGTCCGCCTAATCCTCCGAAAGATGAAATTAAGGAAATAGAAGAGGGGTAGGATGAGCGACTGAAAGCGGGAGAAGAGTAAGAAGATTCTTTACCTCCAAAGCGGCGAGTTAAAATCGCTATACCTGACTGCTTAATAAAGTGATTGTGGCGAGAGTACAGTGCAATCTGTACGTAAGACGTATCGATCCATGCTATTTATTGATAATAGTAATAGAGCAGTCCTGCTCAGGAATCGGGCGATGAAGATAAAAGTAAAAAATCTTGGTGCTTTAAAGCAAGCCGAATTTATCCTTGGTGACTTGACAATCATTTGTGGCTGCAATAATACTGGCAAGACCTATGCCACTTACGCTTTATTCGGATTTTTAGATAACTGGCGGCGGATTTTTTCGCTCGAAATCAAAGATGATAAGATCGAGCAACTCCTTGCCAATGGAGTAATTAGTCTTGATATAGAAGAATATGTCCAACAATCCGAACAGATTGTTGCTAAAGCTTGTGAAGTATATACTCAGCAATTATCAAATATTTTTGCAGCACCGAATAAATTATTTAAAGAAACAGAATTTAAGGTAAATTTGGATATTAAAAATATTAATTTGAAAAGCGAATTTGAACTGACGATAGGATCTGCCAATGTAGAAATTTTTTCTATGAATAAAAGTCAAGAAAGTAGAGAATTAATTGTTACTCTGCTAGTTGAAAAAGACAAGGCAACCATTCCTAGAGAAATCCTTAAGCGAACTATTTCCGATGCCCTAAAAGAAATAATCTTTGCTCAACTTATTCCTCGTCCTTTCATCGCTAGTGCAGAACGAACTGGGGCTGCTATTTTCCGTAAAGAGTTGAATTTCGCTCGCAATCGCTTGCTTGAAGAAATGGGTCAAGCTAACAACAATATCAATCCAATGGATCTTTTATTCAAAGTCCATCAAGATTATGCCCTGCCAATAAAAAAGAATGTAGATTTTACGCGGGAACTGGAGACAATTTTCAAAAAAAGTAGTTTTATTGCCGAGAATTATCCTGATATATTGGCAGATTTTTCTGACATTATAGGCGGTGAATATACAGTTACTCGCAACGATGAACTTTATTATGTACCGAAGGGTAGACGAGTCAAGCTTTCGATGGATCAAAGTTCTAGTGCTGTGCGTTCTCTACTAGACATCGGCTTTTACCTTAGACATGAGGCGCAACTTGGTGATTTACTGATGGTAGATGAACCTGAATTAAATCTACACCCTGAAAACCAGCGTCGTGTTGCCAGACTTTTCGCTAGATTGATCAACCTTGGTATTAAAGTTTTTATTACTACCCACAGTGATTACATTATTAAAGAATTGAATACATTAATAATGCTTAACCATAATAAACCTCATCTCAAACGAATTGCTCAAGAAGAAGGTTATCGGACAGAAGAACTAATCTCTTCTGACAAAATCAAAGTCTATATTGCGGAAGAAGCATTCATAACATTAGAAGGAAAAAATAGAAAAACTAAATGCCAAACCCTGACAACAGCCGACATCGACCCCGAACTGGGTATTGAAGCCCGAAGTTTCGATCCAACGATTGAAACAATGAACCGGATTCAGGAAGCGATAGTCTGGGGTAAGGAGTAATGTCTGATATTGCTATCTTAAAAGAGATGATCAAAGACAGTGCTACAGTGCCATTGGAAGATCCCTATGGGAACGGTAGAAAGCAAGTTAAGCTCACAGAACCTCCGCCCGCCAACTATTGTGTAACTATTATTGGAATGCCTGATGATGATGAGGTCATTATCATTAAGGCAGATGCTTTTAGTTCACCGAATGCAGTTTTTAAAGGAAATAGTGGAGAATGTAAACGTGCGGATTTTGTCATCATTGCGAATACTAGTCAAAGAAAGGTCATTCTCTGTATCGAGATGAAGGCAGGGAAAGGAGGATCGGAGGCAGATATTATTCAACAACTTAAAGGAGCGCAGTGTTTCGTTGCCTATTGTCGGGAAATTGGTCAATCATTTTGGAACCAGCCAAATTTCCTGAAAAGTTATGAGTATCGTTTTGTCAGCATTAGGGATATTAGTATTTCCAAGAAACCATCACGTATTGACTCTGGCATTCATGACCGTCCAGATCGGATGCTAAAGATTAGCTCTCCACATAACCTTCAATTCAATCAGTTGATAGGGCGATAGGTTGGGTAATTGGCGATAGTTACCGCGTAACAGTAACTTTAAGAGTCTGTTTAGCACTGCATAACCCTTCTGAAAGTAAATTACAGAAGTCAGATAATCCCCTCACAATGCTATTCTTTCAGTAACCAGATTCAATCAATTCTAAATTAATTAACATTAACTAACGTGAATCTCCCACTAATCGATCGCGCAAACCAAAACCCCAACAAAATCGCCATTGTCGCCACTGAAGGAACTTTTAAATATTATAATTTGCTGCAAATTTCTGCTCTAATTGCTACTAAACTTCTGGATAATATGCCAGATTTACAAGAACAGCGAGTAGCTTTTCTGATTCCTGCGGGATTTCAATATGTAGCGACGCAATGGGGGATTTGGCGTGCAGGAGGCGTGGCTGTACCTTTGTGCGTTTCTCATCCAAAACCTGAGTTAGAGTATGTAATTGACGACTCAGGAGCGTCAATTATTATCGCACATCCGCATTTTGAAACGGTACTGCGTCCAATAGCAGAAGAGAGAAATTTACGATTTATTCTTACTTCGGATACTCTACCGGAAGAAGTTGGTTTTTTGCCAGAAATCGATCTTACCAGACGCGCATTGATTCTTTATACTAGCGGTACGACTGGGAAACCAAAGGGTGTAGTGACGACGCATCAAAATATTCAAGTGCAAGTGACTAGTTTAATTTCTGCTTGGGGATGGACATCGGACGATCGCATTCTGCACGTTTTACCGCTACATCACATTCACGGCATTATTAACGGGCTGACTTGCGCGTTGTGGAGCGGTGCCCAGTGCCATATGTTACCAAATTTCGATGCTGAAATAGTTTGCGATCGCATTAGTAATGGTGACTTAACCTTATTTATGGCTGTCCCGACAATTTATGTCAAATTAATTGCCGCTTGGGAAAATGCCGATCGCGATCGTCAACAAAGAATATCCGATGGCTGTGCTAAAATGCGCCTGATGGTTTCAGGCTCCGCAGCTTTACCCGTTCGAGTATTAGAAAAATGGCAAAATATCAGCGGTCATTTTCTTCTGGAACGTTACGGAATGACCGAAATCGGTATGGCTTTATCTAACCCTTTGCACGGTGAAAGATTGGCGGGATATGTAGGGAAACCTCTGCCACAAGTGGAAGTTAGATTAGTCGATGAAAATGGAGAATTAGTTACTCCGAGAACACCGGGAGAAATCCAAATTAAAGGTGCTGGAGTCTTTCTTGAATATTGGCAAAAACCGGAAGCAACAGAAGCAGCATTTCGCGATGGTTGGTTTTGTACGGGAGATTTGGCAGTGATTGAAAATGATAACTATCGCATTCTGGGAAGAATTAGCGTAGACATTATTAAAACTGGTGGTTATAAAGTTTCAGCATTAGAAATTGAAGAAGTTCTGCGAACTCATCCAGATATTCAAGATTGTGCTGTTGTGGGAGTTGAGGATACAGAATGGGGTGAGAGAGTTTGTGCGGCTTTAGTATTAAAACCGGGAAGCGATTTAAGTTTAGAAAATCTTAGAAGTTGGGGAAAAGAAAGACTAGCTACCTATAAAGTTCCCACCAAAATTATGGCTGTGGAAGAATTACCTCGCAATGCAATGGGAAAAGTAACTAAGCCTAGTGTTGCGAATTTATTTTGTTGATATAGCGATCCTATTGAAATAATCAACCCCAACCCCAACCCTAGCCCTCCCCTTACCAAGGGGAGGGTTGGGAGGGGTTTAGTTATTCGCAATTCATTTAGGATTGCTATAGTTACCTGACAGTACGGGATAGAAAACCGGTTTCTATAGCGCCGTATCAAATCATTTTGTGGATTCGTGCCTTTCTAAATTAAATCAAAAAACTAGTCTAATTCGGTTTTGGTTGCTCGCTTTAATTCCTGCATAAAAGCAGTAACATCTAATAATATTTGTTCTAAGCGAACGATTAATTCAGGTATGGCTTCTAGATTATTTTCTAATGCTAGATTTTCCATTTTTTTGGCTAATTCTGACATCACTTGGACGCCAAAGTTAGCAGCAGCACCTTTAATTGCATGAGCTTTGTTCTTGAGAGCGATCGCATCCCGAACTTCCAGTACTACTTTGGTTTCGGCTAAATAAATTTCTATATTTTCTACAAAAACTTCTAAAAGCTCTACCTCTATTCCCACATCCCCACCAGTAATATTATGGAGGCGTTCTAAATCGATCGGAGATTTGGATTGAGAAAGTACAAATTCGTTACTAGCAACAGACGGAAACAACTTTTGTTTTGCTCGTGCTGGATAATTTTCTTCCTGTTGCTTTTGCAAAGTTGACCATTTTTCCAACATAACTGCTAAGTCTTTCATAGTAGCAGGTTTGCTGAGATAATCATCCATGCCTGCATCTAAACATTTTTGGCGATCGCTAGGCATTGCATAAGCAGTTAGTCCAATTACTACCGTACTGCGTTGTCCTGCTTCTCCTTCTTTTTGACGTAGTTTTTCAGTGGTTTCGTAGCCATCTAGTACGGGCATTTGGCAATCCATGAGAATTATATTATAATCGCGTTCGCCAATTTTCTCAAGAGCTTCTTGCCCGTTATTAACACAATCTGCTTGATAGCCTAAAAGCTGTAATTGATTGAGAATAACTTTTTGATTGATTTGACTATCTTCTACTACTAGAATTTTAACTTCCTGAAAGCTATTTTGATAATTTCTAATGCGTTCATTTTGATTTAACTTAATAAATTGTTTATCCGTCCGTTCGACAGGCATTAATTTTGTTAATTCAGATCGGTCAAATACAGCAGTAAACCAAAAAGTCGAACCTTGGCCTAAAATGCTATGACAACCTATTTCGCCACCCATCAGTTGAACTAGTTGCTTGCAAATCACCAAACCTAAACCAGTCCCTCCGTATTTACGAATACTGGAAGAATCTGCTTGAGAAAAGGATTTAAACAGTTTTTGTCGGTCTTCCTGAGAAATGCCGATCCCGGTATCGCAGATACTAAAAAGAAGCTCGATCGGTTTATTAATGGCGGATGAAACAGAAGACAATTCTTCTGTTGTTTCAGGTTGCCAGAGTGATTTATTAGCTACTTTAACGGTAACTTCTCCGACTTCGGTAAATTTGATCGCATTACTGATTAAATTAGTTAAAATTTGGCGTAGTCTAGTGGCATCTCCGATCGAGGTTTCGGGTACGTGGGAGTCGATCGTATAATTAAGTTTAATTCCTTTGGCTTCGGCTTGGGGGGTCAATAAATCTATTAATTCTTTAATAACTGAATGGAGAGCAAATTGCTCTTTTTCTAGCCGCACCGCTCCAGCTTCTAGTTTAGAGAAATCTAAAATATCATTAATAATCATCAAGAGGTTTTCTCCACTTGACTTGAGAGTTTTTAAACAATCGAGTTGATGTTCGTTAAGTGGAGTGTTTAATAAAATTTCGGTCATTCCTAATACGGCATTCATCGGCGTGCGAATCTCATGGCTCATATTAGCCAAAAACTGAGTTTTAATTCGGGCAGCTTCTAAAGCAGCATCTCTAGCTTTAACTAATTGTTTTAAAGTATTTTTTAGTTGGTCTTTTGTATGTTTTAATTCTAAGTGAGTGCGGACGCGAGCCAGCAATTCTGGAGGACTGAAAGGTTTAGTAACGTAGTCTACCGCGCCTCGTTCAAAAGCTTGAAGCACATTTTCTTGTTCTTGGCTAGCGGTAATGAATATAACGGGAATTTCTTGATAATCTGGATTGGCTTTGAGGATTTCGCAGACTTGCAATCCATCCATTTCTGGCATCATTAAATCCAGCAAAATTAAATCTGGTTTGATGTTTTTTAGGCGTTCGAGAGTTTGTTGCCCGCTGGTAGCAAAGGTCGTACCATAGCCAGCCGATTCCAAAATATTACTTAGTAATTGGAGATTTTTATTAACATCATCTACTACTAAAATGAGAAATTTTTCTGGCTCGAAAATTTTCATGGTGATATAGCTAGGGTCTAAAATCAAGGGTTAGGTAGAATTGAGAGCGACCTAACTGACGAGAGCGGTTGCGATAATAAGTAGGTAAGAAGCACCAGGGGAGAGGGTCAAAGTTTAAGTTGATATTTGGTTACATACTGCTGTTTATTTACGGCTTTCTACTTATTTTAGAATTAAGCATTTGGGTTAATTTTTTCCAATTCTAATCTAATTTTCGGAAAATATTTGAGTGTTTCTGGTAAGCGTTCAAAATCAAACTCTTGAATTTGCTTGGCTAAAGTATCAGCGTATTCTAGGAGAGGAAGATAATTGTACTGTTCTCCCCATATTTGCAGATTCTCTGCAAATTTCTTCAAATCTCGCCGAATCATCGAATTACATAAATTTGGCCAAACGGTTTCTTCTTCTCGCCGCAGGGTATCTATCAATTGGGGTAATTTTTCTAAAGTATCTGGTGCAATTTCTAATAAAGTTGATTTCGGTAAAACCATAGGAGGTTTGGGATCGAGTTCTAAATAACTTGTTTCGATGTTTAAAAATTTTTTAAGTTCCCGGACTAACTGCTGACGGCTAACTGGTTTGGGTAGAAATCCTTGACAGGTCGATCGCAAAAGTTCTAGTTCTTCTTTTAAAGCGGAAGCGGTGATCATGATAATGGGAATATTTTTAGTTTTTTCATCTTCTTGTAAAATTTTACTAGCTTCTAAGCCATCCATGTTGGGCATCCGCCAATCTAATAAGATCACATCTGGGTTTTGATTTCGAGCAATGTTAACTGCCTCCAATCCATCTTTAGCTAATAGGATGTCGTGTTTAGTGCCGACAAAATAACTTTGCAGGAGGGTAAGGTTGGAGGGGACATCATCAACTGCCAGTATTTTAGCAGCCTTAAATTGATTTAAATTATCATCTAAATCGGTTTTAGGGGCTTCTTCTAACAAAGGATCGGTAGTCGATACGACTGGAAAAGTAAAAGTAAAAGTGCTACCTTCACCTAGTTGGCTTTGCAGGGTTACGGTACCACCTAAGAGTTGAGTTAGTCGTTTGACGATCGCTAATCCCAAACCAGTACCGCCATATTTGCGAGTACTTTGCCCTTCTACTTGTAAAAAAGCATCGAAAATGCTCGCTTGTTGTTCTCTGGGAATGCCGATTCCGGTATCGGTAACCGATATTTCTAGGGATACCTGATTTGTCGGTATTTTACTCGGTTGTGAAGGGGAAAGTGGCTGACAGCGAGCAGATATTTTAATCGTACCTCGTTCGGTAAATTTGAGGGCGTTGCCAACTACGTTGAAAAGAATTTGTCGCAGGCGTACTTCATCAAATAGAATACCGCTGGGTACGGTGCGCTCTATTTCCGATTCTAAAGAAAGGTTTTTTTCCCGGGCTTTTTGCGAAAAAATCTGGCCTACTTCGAGAATTAAAGTTCTTAAGTTAACTGGTTCGTAGTGGAGTTGCAGTTTTCCGGCTTCGATTTTCGAGAGGTCGAGGATATCGTTAATTAAGGATAATAGTGTTTTGCCGCTGGCAGCAATTGATTGGAGGTAAAAACGCGGTTGGGATTCGGTGATGCAGTTTTGTAATAAGTCGCAAAAACCCAGGATGGCGTTCATGGGGGTGCGAATTTCGTGACTCATATTCGCTAAGAATTCGCTTTTAGCTTGATTGGCGGCTTCGGCGATTTCTTTGGCTTTTTGAAGTTCGGCTTCGGCGCGTTTGCGATCGCTAATATCGCGAATTACCACTAATACCTCATCGAAATTGAGAGGGACGATGCGGGCTTCTTGCCAGCGTTGTTCTCCATTGACTTCTAAGTTAAGGTCGTAAACTTGCATCTGTCCGGTTGCTAAAGCACGTTCGACGAAGGCTATTCGCGTTTGGGCAATTTCAAAAGGTAAGAATTGGTAAATATTGCCTCCGATCATTTGGGAAGCAGAGGCTAGCATGGGAAATGTGGTAGCGGGTTTGACATCTATGTAAGTGCCGTCTCGTTTCATGCGGACGATCAGATCCGGTAAGGCATCCCGCATGGCGCGATTCATGGCTTCGCTGCGACGCAGTGCTTCTTCTGCTTGTTTGCGATCGCTAATGTTGCGTACCATCACTAATACTTCATTATCTTGAATCGGTACGATGCGAGTTTCTTCGTATTGAAGATTTCCTTCAATAATAAGTTGCTGTTCGTAAGTTTGCACTTGACCTGTTTGCAAAGCTTGTTCGATATAATAAAGCCATTCTCTGGCTAAACTTTCAGGTAGAACATCGGTGATATTAGCGCCTTCTCGTTTTTGTTGAGGATTGAAAATGAGGTAATCGCTACTGGCATAAAAGTCTAAATAGTAGCCATCTCGATCCATCCGGATCAGCAAGTCGGGAATGGCAGCGATCAAAGCGCGGTTAGTGGCTTCACTTTTTTGCAAAGCTTGTTCGGCTTGCTTGCGTTCTGTGATATCCTGCACGGTGCCGAATAATTTAACCACTGCTTTAGATCGATCGAATACAGCTTGCCCTTTCCCCAAAGTGTAGCGCATCGAGCCATCGGGCAGAAAAATGCGGATTTCATGTTCGTAAGACCTGCCTTCGCTAATGGCAAAGCGGACATCGCGATCGAACTCTTCTCGATCGTCGGGATGAGTCAATTTTAAATGTTCTTCGTAAGTTGGTTCTGGCTTGGTCGGATCGCATCCGAAAATCCGAAAACATTCTGCTGACCAAGTAATTTTTTGGGTTTTCAAATCGAACGACCAACTGCCTACATGAGCGATTTTTTGGGCTTCGGCGAGGGCTTTTTCACTTTGGCGCAGTGCTTCTTCGGCAAGCTTGCGATCGGTAATGTTATATAAAACGCAATGAGTTTTGATAAACTGTCCATCCGGAGTGCGCTGAACGCGACCTTCCAGAATGGTGATAACGAAATTGCCATCTTTGTTCATCAGTTCCACTTCGGCGCGAACGATCCCATCGGTTTTGAAACATTCAAATTTTTGGCGAAACCGATCGCGAGTCTTGGGCGACCAAAATTCACCGAAATACTTACCTAAAATTTCTGTTCTGGTGTATCCCAAAAGGTCGCACAACTCATCGTTGAGATCGATGTAGCGTCCCTCCTCATCCAGGGATTGGTAGGCGACTGGGGAGTTTTCAAACAAGTTGCGGAAGCGCTGTTCGCTTTCTCGCAAAGCTTCTTCGATTTGTTTGCGATCGGTAATATCAATTACGATGCCATGCCAAACTATATCCCCGTTATCTCGCCGTTCCGGTTGAGAATTGCCTTGCAACCACTTGATTTTGCCGGTGGGAAAGATCAAACGCCATTCATGTTTAAATGTAGTGAGAGTTTCGGCGCTGCGGGTGACTGCTTCTATATATCCTTGCCGATCGTCTGGATGTATTTGACCGACAATGAATTTTTCCGGGTCTTGAAAAACTTCTTCGATCGTTGTTTCGGCAATTTCTGCCAGTTTTTGGTTCGTATATTCAAATTCTAAAGAACCATCGGGATGGTGCACTAGAGAATAAATATTTCCCGGTACGGCGGTAGCTAGATTTTGCAGGCGATTCAACGTCACTTGCAAAGCTTCTTCGGCTAATTTGCGTGCGGTGATATCTCTCGCCGTTGCGTAGATATACTTTCCGGCGGGAATCGATCGCCACTCAAACCATCGATAGGAACCATCTCGATGGCAGTAGCGATTGGTAAAAGTTAAAACGGGTTGTTGCTTGGTTAATTGATCGATCCTTAAGAGAGTTGCTTCTAAATCTTCGGGATGGACGAAATCGAGAAAGCGCTTGCCTTGCAACTCTAACAAACTATAACCCAGCGCTTTTTCCCACTCCGGGTTAAGGTGGATAAAATAACCATCGGTGTTAGCAATGCACAATAAATCGATCGCGCTGGAAAAGAAATGTTCTAACTCCTGAGTTTTTTGTTGTAATGCTTCTTCAGCGCGTTTGCGATCGCTAATATTCAGAAGTACGCCGCGCCAAGCGATCGAGCCATCCGCCCGGGTTTCGTGACGAGCGCTCACCGCTAGCCAGCGAACGTTACCATCTGGGTGAAGATGGCGATACTCGTAATATAAAGGTGTTAAATTTTTGATGCAAGACTCGATCGCAACTTGATAACTCGGTAAATCTTCTGGGTGAATTCGCCGCTCGATCGTCGAGAAATCCGCCATCACTTCTTGAGCGGAAATCCCAAATAATTCAGCACATCCTTCACTGATGTACTCTATCCCATTTCTACCATCATCGTAGTAGGTATAAGTGTAAATTACTCCGGGCAAGTTATCAGCCAGACTTCGCAAACGCGCTTCACTTTCTCGCAAAGCTTCTTCAGCACGTTTGCGTTCCGTCAGATCGATCGTGATTCCGCAGACAGCGTATACCGTTCCGTTCGTATCGCAAAGGGGAAACTTGGTAACTAACAAATGACGAGTTCCTGTTTGAAACGGTACTTGTTCTTCAAAAGTAATCGCCTGCTTTTGAGTGATGGTTATTTCATCGCTTTCTTGACACATCGCCGCCTTTTCTGGAGGCAATAATTCCCAGTCCGAGATTCCCAATAGCTGCTCTTGGGAAAGCTGCACCATTTGTTCGTAAGCAGGATTAACCGTAGTGTAACGTCCTTGTAAATCTTTAATAAAAATCGCTAGTGGGGAACTTTCCAAAATTAAACGTAACCGTTGTTCGCTTTCGGAAAGAGCGATTTCGGCTTGTTTGCGATCGGTAATGTCCGCTACCACCGTTCCCACCCAGATGCGATTTTCTTCTAAGTAGGGAATTGGGAAATAAGAAGCCAGCCAGTAGCGAATGTCCCCGGGTTGTTTGGGAACTTCGCCTTTTACTTCTACGTTCAAAATCGGCTGATTTGTGGCGATGACTTGTTGGTAAATCGATTCGACAACGGGTGCTAATTCAGGCAAAGTTTCGCGAATTGTTTTACCTATATGGTTGGCAATCGGTACTCCATTAATTTCTGCCAAGGGTGCGTTGATTTTGACAAATCGCAATTCGTCATCGATTATATTAAGACCGAGGGGCGCACAATTAAAAAAGGCATTTAGTTGAGCTTCTCGGAATGCGAGTTCTTTTTCTAAGGTTTTGCGATCGGTGATATCGACGGTAAACTGGTTGATCCACCAACAATTAAAATCCGCGTCATATCGACAAGTCATTCTGGCAGATAACCAGCGCAAGCTGCCATCTTTGCGATAGAAACGATACTCGCAAGTGACGATCGGCTCGATCAACACTCGATCGAATAAAGGTAGAATCGTATTTTCTAGATCTTCTGGCATTATTCTGGCGAGCCAAATGGTTTTTTCTTGAAAAAATTCCTCTACGGTATAGCCAAAGATCGTTTCGCAACCTGCTGAAAGGTAATCGATATTCCAATTGCGATCGGCAAACATTTGAATGCGGACGATCGATGCGATCGGGCTGTTAATAATATCGCTCAATTTGGCTTCCGATTTTTGCAGCGCCAATTCCAGATGTTTGCGATCGGTAATATCCGTAGCAAAACCGATAAAATTAGATGGATTACCCGCTTCATCTCTCACTAGATTAATTTGAGTAAATATCCACCGAATTTCCCCATTCGGTCGAATAATTCGGTATTCTCGCGCAACAGAATTTCCCGCCCATTGGATTTGCAGAGATTTTTCTACCGAGGCGCGATCTTCTGGATGAATGCTTTGTGCCCACGATTGAGGGTTTTCATACAAACTTTCACAACTACGTCCCCAAATTCGTTCGTAAGCAGTACTAATATAAATAAATTGTCCGGTAATTGCCGATCGCACGAAGAAAAGTTGGCTGATGGTTTTGACGATTTCCTGAAATCGTGCTTCGCTTTGACGCAATGCCTCTTCTACTTTTTTGATTTCGCCAATTTCTTTACTTATATTAAGAACGTAAGTTTCGCCGGCGATTTCGATGATTTCACAAGAAACGAGGGATACTTTAATTTCACCGGATTTAGTCCGCCAGTGAAATTCTTGATTTCTGACAATACCGGTTTCTTTAAGTTCTCTGACGATCGCTTCTCCCTGAGACAAATCAATCAAAAAATTAGTTTCTAGTGCGGTTTTACCGATGATTTCTTCATAGCTATAACCGCTGACTTCCAAAAAACTATTGTTGACATCAATCCAGCGTCCATCCTCTAAAGTGGTGATGCTCACCGGATCGGGACTGTTGCGAAAGATGATGGCATATCTGGATTCCGATTCTTGCAGATCGGTGTTGATGCGATCGAAAGCTGCTCGCAATTGTTGCGCCATCAAGTTAAAGGAACGCGCCATTAGCGCTAGTTCCCGCACTGGCATATCTTCCGGCATTTGCAAATTTAAATTGCCTCGCGCCATTGCCGCTGAGGTTTGAGAGAGCAGTAACATCGGACTGGCAATTCGATTGGCGATCGTCATCCCGCATAAAATCGCTGCGATCGCTGCCAATACTGTCAGCCGAATCGTATGCTGGGTATTGCCATCGATCTCCGCCATAAAATCGGATTTCGGCACGATCGTTACTAGCAACCAATTCAATCCATGCCGATCTTTATATGGCTGTATTTGTACGCAATAGGTTTGATTGTCGATCGGAAAATCTAATGTTTTTAGTTGGTCGATCGCGCTCACATCTTTCAATTGCGATGCTAGATATTGACTGACAGAACGGATTAAGGGATGTTGGCTTTCGGTTGCTAAAATTCTTTTGAATTTTCCATCTGGAGTTTTAATAAAAGGCAATTCATCTGTCGAACTGGCGATTAAATAACCATTCGGTTCCATCAGAAAAAATAGCCCGGAATTGCCCAATTTCAAATTTTTGAGAAATTGATTTAATTTACTCAAAGGCAACTTCACCGCAAAAGCGCCGATGAATTCTTTGGTGATGGAATCGTAAACGGGTAAACTAGCATTAATAGTTAAGTCGCTACCATCACCCAACGGATAAACCGAACTCCAAGTACTTTGTTTTTTTTGTTTGGCTAATTTATACCAAGAGCGTTGTCGAATATCCCAGTCTGGCGGATATTCTCCCATTTGGAGTAATTGACCTCGTTTTCCATCAGCAGTGATGGAGTATTGAGCAAATTTTCTAATATTGGGGCTATCTGTTACCCAAATTGACTTGACACCATTAGAGGACTCGGCAATTCTAAAATCTCCCCGTTCGTTCGCATAAACAATGCCTGGAATGTAATCGAAGTTAGAGCTTTGCCAAATCAGATATCGTTCTACTTCATCCAAGCGACGCAGATCGAGTTGATGGAAATCGATCGACTTAGCGTTGCGATTATTGATTCGGTGAGGTTGTTCTAAATAATTATCCAGGTAGAGGCGAACGCGATCGCTAACTTCCGTCATCAACTGGTGCGCCAGTTCTTGCACCGATTCCCGACTATTTTGAATTGAAAAGTAGTTCGTAACTCCGACGGTGATTACCAGCAGCAGGAGGAAGGGAACGACTAAGAACAGCCGGAGAGGGATTTTCAGCCGATGAAATGGCAAGTACGATCGCATATCTTAAATTAAGATGGCAGATAGGAAGGGAAAAAAAGAAAAAGAAAGAAAACAAGACCGCTAATTTATCTTCGCCACTGTCCGGTCGGATGATTGGTATCCCATTTTTACTTTCTTTTGACACCGATAAGTTCATTATCTTCAGTTTTTGCCCGATTTTTTTATTTTGTCAAAGTGATATCCGCGCTCTAAACTTAAGAAATAATTCTGGATTTTGCACGATCGCTGGTGACTTTTTACTTACCAATTTACTTTCAACGCGCGATCGATCTTTTCCCCTACCCCCTGCTCGCCTGCCAATATAGCAAACTTCACGTTGTGGAAATGAACTGGTAACTATTGTTACAAAACTTCCATAATTGCTGATGCCATTTTATCCAAGCGTACAGTTCGATCGCTTAAAGAAGCTTCTACTACCGCGCGAGGCATCCCGTAAACTACGCAAGTTTCTTCGGATTCGGTAAAAATTAAACCACCAAGCGATTTAATCCAAGCTGACCCTTGTTTGCCATCCGATCCCATTCCGGTCATCACTACGCCCAAAACGCGATCGCGATACACTTCGGCGGCGGATTGAAATAATACATCTACGCTGGGACGATGCAGGGTATCGAAAGGACGGGCATCGAGATGGGTCACTACTTTACCATTCGATCGACGAATGAAACTCAGATGTTTTCCCGCTGGAGCGATCAATACTTTACCAGCAATCACCAGATCGTTTTCTTTGGCTTCTACTACATTTAAAGCTGATATGGCATCTAATCTCTGGGCGTACATTTCCGTGTAGCCCACTGGCATATGTAAAACGACCGCGATCGGTACGGGAAAGCTTTCCGGTAATTGAGGAATTAAAAAAGAAAGTGCTTGTGGCCCACCTGTAGAAATGCCGATCGTTACTATATCAACTGTATTTGCTTGTACCTTAGTCGGCAAATTCTGAATACATTCTTGTTGATTGCCGGTCGGTAAATTGCTTAAACGTATATTAGCAGCCGCTTTGACTTTTTGAATTAATTCATCGGCAATTTGAAAGACTTTTTCGGTGGCTAAAGCAGTTGGTTTTTGTAAGAAATCAACCGCTCCGGCATCCAGCGCTTCCAAAGTCATTTCGCCGTTTTCACTAGCAATACTCACGATAATTACTGGCAAAGGTTTTTTTTTCATTTGCTCCCGTAAGAATTCCACTCCATTCATGTTGGGCATGATTAAGTCCAATGTCACTACATCTGGCTTAAGTTGTGCCACCATTTCTAAAGCTTCTTTGCCGTCGCGTGCCACACCAACTACTTCGATAAACGGGCTTCGAGATAGCATTTGTTTGATCGTTTTTCGCACATAAGCAGAGTCGTCTACTACTAAAACACGTATTAATTGAGCCATAATAATTACTCGTTATTAGCGATCGGTCATTCGATTTTAGATTTTAGATTGGCTGGGCAACGATCGGGCGGAGCTTGAAATAAGCAAGAACTTCTTGGATAATTCCCCTTGCAAGGGGAGGCTTGAAACCCTTTTTTTCCGTTCATTATATTTTTTGCTGGCAACCCCTCCATCCATTACTAACCGCTTCCCAATCCTATTTAAAATTAACCAGAAAGAACCATCATATATACGTTTGAATTAAAATAATTTCTTCATTCTATCCGTTCGACACTTATTTAACGTTTTACATATATAAAAGCACCCCCGATTTCTCGCAATTCAAAATAATTCGTTAATTTTAATAAAGATTCGGCAGCAGCAATACACAAGTAACCGGGTTTTGGCATATTTTTATAAAACACTTCAATGGTTTTCTGAATGGATTTTTCCGAAAAATAAATAAACACGTTACGACAAAATATAATGGGAGATTGCGCCAAATGTTTAATTTCTGATTCTACCATTAAATTGGCTGTATTCCACTTGATTTTATTTTGAATTTCCGGAATGACTTGCCATTTTTCCTCTTCCAAACTTTGGAAATATTTTTGTTGTAAAATGGGCGATGAATTGCGGAAAGAGCGTTTTCGATAAATGCCAGCTTTAGCTTTATTAATAGCGCTTTGACTGGCATCGCTGGCCAAAATTTCAATGTTTGCCCGCTCGAACCAACCAGCTTCGTTAAGAGCCATTGCGATCGTTAATGGTTCTTCTCCGGTAGCGCAAGCAGCGCTCCAAATTCGGAGCGGTTGTTTTGATTGAGCGGCAAAATATTCAGGAACTAATACTTTAACTAACGCTTCAATTTGATCCATCTCCCGCCAAAAAAAAGTTTCTTGTACCGAGATGGCATCCATAACGTGTTTCCATTCTTGTTGGCCGGCATCATCATATTTTAGCAGGTAATAGTAATCTAAAAAAGAATCAAATCCGCAAGCTACTACGCGGGGAGAAAGTTTGTCTGCTAGCAGGTCGCGGTTTTCATTTTCGTAAGAAATACCCGTCCGTTCGTGAATTAAATCCCTTAAAAGTGTAAATGAGCCATCAGGTAAATCGAGCGTTTCGGAAATGAATAGCATTTTAATAAATTTTAGATTTTAGATTTTGGCGATCGGTCATTAGTCATCGGTCAATGGTGGATAAATATTCACAAATGACAAATCACCAATGACCGATGACAAGTTAATTGTTACCTATTTAAAATCCAAAATCCGCGATGGTTTTTGCGCCTTTTTGTGCAGCGCGACGCACGGCAGGGTCGGGGTCTGTGTGAGCCAAAATCGCCATTTTGCGTTCTGCATAACGGTTACCCAAGTGATTTAAGGCATTGACGGCGGCTAAGCGAACGGAAGTGTCTCTGTCATCCAAGGCGGCGATCAGAAGTTCGGAAGCGCGGGGATGTTTGAGGCGCATCAAGACTTCTACTACCGCACGCTTGACTTTGGCATGGGAATGAGTTAGCCCCCGTCCGATCGCTTCGATTTGTTCTTCACCCAAATTAGCTAAGGCGACGATACAAGCTTCGTTGCGAGTGGGATTAGCCGTCAGTTCTAGCAAAGCGGCGATCGCATCCGGAGTGGCTAATTGGGCTAATGCTTCGATCGCGGAAAATACCACTCCCACTTCCGGGTCTTTATTCGCCAACTCTTGCAGTGCTGACTCCACTCCCGTACCGCCTCGTTTACCCAAGGCGCGGGCGGCGTGGATGCGGCGATAGGGATCGAGCGATCGCGTTGCCGATAAAAGCGGCGGTAGGGAATTCGGATGACCGATTTCTCCCAATGCGGTCAAAGTTACGCGCACTAAATCGCTGCTGGCGTTGATATTTTCCACGATGGGAGCCAGAATCGTCACTGCTCTCGGGCCGCCAATTCGTCCCAGTGCTTCTACGGTAGCAATTTGTACTTGGTGGGCGGGGTCGCTGACGGCGGCTTTGGCCAAAACTTCGATCGCTTCCGGGTAGCCATTCCAACCGATCGCGCGGGTGGCGTAATAGCGCACCCAAGCATCTTCATCTTTCAAAGCACTTAGCAGGTAAGGATAAGCGAGGACGCTTTCCATTTGTCCCAAGGCACGGGCGGCGGCGGCCCGCACTTTCGGGGTTTCTTTTTCTAAAGCGGCGATCAGGGTCGGCAGTACGGGGGCGTTTTCCAGATAAGGAATTAGTTCGATCGCAGCCCGTCGCACGTTTTCATCGGGATCGCGACACCGATCTAATAGGAGTGTGACGCATTCGTTGAAGGCAAAATAACCGGCAATTTTCACTGCCGATTCCCTGATGTGGGGATTTTGGTCTTGCAAAAGGTCGATCGTGCGAATCAGCATATCGGGATGGCCCAAAGAATTGAGGGCGGCTACCACGGCTAAACGCACGGCTGCATCGGGATGACCGATTAAATCGAGTAGGGTATCGAAAGCGCGACGATCGCCGATTTGGGCTAAAGCCCCCGCCACGATCACCATTAATTCCGGATCGGCGGTTAACAGGCGAGTGAGAGCCGATACGGAACGCGGGTCGCCGATTCTGCCCAAAGCGATCGCGGCTGCCCGCCGAATTTCAATATCATCGCTGTTGAGTTGTTCGATCAATAACTCAGTGACTTGTCTGCCGTGGCGGACGAGAGATTCTACCACGGAAGAACGCACGGTTTGCTGACCGAGTAGTTGGGTAAGGGTACGTTCTACTAATGTCCCCTCCATTTTACCCAGTAGCAACACGATCGCTTTTAATTCATCGGAACCGGCGGTGGCAACACCATTCACCAGGTTTTCCATTCCCCGATCGTCGATCGACTCCGTAGCTAACTCGATAATATAGTTACCTTCGCCATAGGTACTTTCGTAGCGATCGTACAGGGTGGCTAAAGCACCGGCGGCTACCATCACGGGTGCGTCTGTTCGATTCAACAATACTGCTAGAGAAGGCACGACGCTGCTATCCCCCAATTGTCCTAAAGCATCAGCCCCGGCAGTACAAAGTAATTCATCCTCTAGTAAGGGAATCAGTCGTTGGGCGATCGTCGGATCGCCGATCCGAGTTAGGGCATCTAAAGCTGGAAATGCTAAAAAGAAATCACCCGACTCGGCAATCGCGAGCAATTTTTCGATCGCCCCGGACGCCCGCATTTTGCCTAAAGCATCGATGGCGTGATACCGCACGTTGATATCTTCATCTTCTAAACTGCGAATTAAGGCAGGAATACAACGGCTGTCTTGCTGTTCTCCCAATGCTAATCCCGCGTAGATTCGCAAATCTTTATCTTCGGAATTCAAACAATCGATCAGGGCGGGAATAATATCGACTTTGCTATGAGATAAAACTTGCAAAACACCATTTAAAACGCTGGGGTTCCGATGTTGTTCCCGCAGGCTTCGCAGCAAAGACATTGCCAAAGACGAACCGGTGTGTTTTGCTAAAGCATCGACAGCCGCCCGTCGCACTCGCCAACTGCTATCCCCTAGCATTTTCACCAGCATTGCTTCTGGTTCTAACACTTGGGCGGTAGAAAGTGCTTCCGTTGCCCGCAAGCGCACGGTTTCATCAGTGCTGGCTAGTTTGAGAGCAATATCTCGAGTGAGATTCAGCCGATCTGTCACGTCTTCGATCGTCACTACGAGACCGACGATCGCATCATTTTCTCTTAAAGGCGCGATCGCGATCCTTTGCTGCATCGATTCAAAATGAGGTGAAAAACCAGCAGGCTGACATTTAAATAAATAAGGCTGAACTGCATGGGGAATCGTTTCTATGTCTCCATTTTTCAGTACCCTCTCGAAATAAGGTAAAATGCCATTACTTTCTAATTCCGGAATCAATTTAGTTAAACTAATTCCCCGCACCTCTGGTTCCGATAATCCCGTAATTTCGGTTAGCCAATCATCCCAGGATTGCACGAGCAGAGCGGCGTCAGTTGTGAAAATACTAATTAAAGTGCCATCAGACATTCGATTTTAGATTTTAGATTGAAAATAAAGGATGAAGTTTGAAGGATGAAGGATAAAGGATGAAGTTTGAAGGATAAAGGATGAAAATTAATTGTATTTATTTCTCTTGCACCCCTGCACCCCTGCACCCCTGCACCCACCTACCCATCAGCCTAAATATTCAAATTAAATGGGTAGTAGCTTATTTCTTAATTCCTCAGCAATATTTATGAAATTTCGCGACTTTTCTTGCAGAGTCAAAACCGACCGTTGAATTTCTTTGACTCCTTGCCCGTTCCGTTCGCTCACAGACCGAATGTTACTTAAATTAGTCGTAATAATATTAGCCACGCTGGAATTTTCTCGGTTAGCGCGGTGAATGAGGGCAACCTGTTTGGAAATATTGTGAGTACCAGTAGAGATCTCTTTGACTGCCCGTGTTTGTTCTGTCATTGCTTTAGCAGTTCGATCGGTTTGGCGGCGGACATTTTCGACGGCAACCGTGATTTGAGTAGCAGCGCTAGATTGTTCGGTCATTGCCTTAGTAACATTATTAATTAAACGGTTAAGGCGTTCTGCTTCTTTAGCAATTTGTTCTCCGCCAGTACTTTGTTCGGCTAAAGCGCGAGACGTGTTCAATGCGCCGCGACGCATTAGTTCTACCGCTTGCAAAATTTGATTTACTCCATTAACTTGTTCGGAGGTTGCTTTGCGAACTTGCATCGCTAAAGTAGTAGTTATTTGCGCTGCTTTAATAATATCTCTGGCCGCACGCCCTTGTTCGTTAGTAGCATGGGAAACTTCTTGGGCAATTTTCCGCATTTGTGTAGTGGATTGCACGATGTATTGGGCTGATTTGGCTTGTTCTTGCGTAGCTTGGGCAACTTCTTTGGCTTGCTGAACGGTGGTATTAATGGCGGTTACTACATTTTGTCCGGCGGTTAATTGTTCTTGAGAAGCTAGGGCAATTTGACGCACTATTTGGGTAGTTTCTCGGACTCCTGACAAAATAGTTGTTAATCCAGCCGCCCCATCTTCTACTAAACGGCTGCTTTCTTCGGCGAGTCCCATTCCTTCATTAGATTTATTCACCGCTTCTTGACTTACTTCTTGGAGGGATTTAATAATAGCGGCAATGTCTGTCGTTGCTTGGGCTGCCCTTTCTGCTAGGTTGCGAATTTCTTCTGCTACTACGGCAAAACCTCGCCCTGCTTCTCCGGCGCGGGCGGCTTCGATCGAGGCATTTAAAGATAGTAAGTTAGTGCGTTCGGCGATGATATCGATCGTATCGATGATGGTACTGATTTCGCTGGCACGTTTGCCCATGTTTCGGATCGTATCGGCTGATTCAGCCATTGAGTTTCGCACTCGAATGAAACCTTGAATTGATTTTTGAATGGTGGCGCCGCCGATTTCTGCATCTCGCGCTACGCGGGTACTGATTTCATCTGCTTGTTTGGTAAGGTGGCTGACGGAACGGATCGATCGATCGAGTTGGGTGGCGCTAGTGGCGGCGTTATTTGCTGCATCGGTAATTTGAGCGGCATTTTGGGCGACTCCCTGGATCGATCGCGCTATTTCTTCCATAGAATTGGATACGGTTTCTACCGTAGCTGATAAGTTTTCCGATGTGGCGGAAACTTGTTCGATCGATGCAGCCATTTCGTTGATGGAGGAAGTGGTTCTTTCCGCTGCATTGCTCACGTCTTGGGAGTTTTGCGCTACGCTTTGAATCGAACGGGTAATCTGCTCTACAGAAGCAGCCGTTTCGTTCACCGACGTGACTAAAGATTCGGTGTCTTTGTTAACGGTTTTGATAGAGGCGGCAATTTCGTTCATCGAGGTAGAAACTTGGGTGGCAGAAGTTGCCATTTCTTGGGCGATGTCGGCGACAGTCCGAATGGAACTGGTAGTTTGTTCGATCGAAGTGGCAGTTTGATTAACCGATGCGGCTAATTCTACGGTGTTGGCGGTAACTTCTTCGATGGATGCAGCCATTTCGTTGGCGCCGGAAACCAGTTGTTCGATGGAAGTGGCGACTGATTCTGCTTGGGTGGCTGTTTCTTTTAAGGATGCGGTCAATTGGTTGGTACCGCTGAAAATTTCCTCGAGCGATCCCGTTTGCGTATCGACGCCTTGTGAGACTATTTCTGTCGTTTGAGCAATTTGTTCGGTTAATTTGGCTATTTCTTCGGTTTGATGGTAAATCAGAGCGACTTCGTTCGATAACCGTTGATTTTTGACTTTTTTTCTCGTCAATTCGCCCTTTCTAGTCGCAGATTTTTTCGGAGATTTTTTTATATTTTTAGCCATTTTATTTCTCGATGAATTATTACAAAATTATTAAGTGTCAATCGGTCATTTTGGTTTTAGTTTTTTAACCCATTTCTACTAAACTACGGCCATTCACGTTCACGATTTCTGGTAAATTAAGGACTAAAATTACTCGATTTTCCCACAGAGCAATGCCTGATAAATATTTGGCGCTTAATTCAGAAATTCCTTCTGGTGGTGGTTTGAGCGCGTCGTGCGGAATATTAACGAATTCGCGTGCCGAGTCAACAATTAAGCCGATAGAGCGATTGGCAATGTTGACGACAATCAGCCGAGAACGCAGATTGTAGGCAATTTTATCCAGGCCGAATTTTACTCTTAAGTTGACGGCAGGAATCATTTTGCCGCGAGAAAAAACTACTCCTTCTAGAAAAAGCGGAGCGTTTGGTACGGGGGTAATGCGCTCGAGCATTTCCATTTGTTGAACTAGGTGGGCGGGGATGCCGTAGGTACTGTCAGCCAGTTCAAAAAGAATATATGGTTCCCAATTTGTTTGAGGATCTAACACGAGAAAAATCCTTTAATTGCGCTCTGTAATTTAATGGAAAATATTGGTTAATGATGATGCGGGATTTTGGTTTTGGGAAAGTTACTTAATGCTAAGATATCGATAATTAAAACTACTTGCCCATCTCCTAGTTCGGTAGCGCCGGAAATACCGGGGATTTGGATGAGGGGATCTGTTAATGGTCTAACTACGATTTCTTGTTGGCGAAGAATGCGATCGACGGCGATCGCGATCGGATTTAATCCGTTGCTAATGATGGCGATCGAATCAGCAATGGGAAATGGCGGCAAGTTAAACACCCGCCCCAGACGAATTAGGGGTAAAATAGCCCCTCGATGGGCGAGCGTTTCGCTGTTTTCCCACAAGGCGATCGCGTTGTTTTTCACCTCCACGACTTCCCGGATGCCAGATTGAGGAATGGCAAAGGTTTGTCCGCCCACCGAAACGATTAACGCATCCGCGATCGCTAAAGTAAGCGGTAATTGAACGATAAAGCGCGTTCCCCTCCCGACTTCCGTATCGAAGGCAAGCGACCCACCTAGTTCGGTCACGGTATTTTTGACTACCGCCATTCCCACACCGCGCCCGCTAGTTAAATCTGCTTGTTCCCGTGTAGAAAAACCCGGAGAACAAACGACATCTAATATCGTGGCTAAATCCGGAGTAGCATCAGCATCGAGCAATTCCTGCTCTTTCGCACGCTTTGTAACTTTTTCTACATCAATTCCCCGTCCATCATCTTCTACTTCAATTATCACCATTTCCCCGGCAGTAGAAGCCCGCAAACAAATTTTGCCTTCTTTTGGTTTACCTGCGGCGATCCTTTCTGCTTCCGATTCCAAACCGTGACTGACGGCATTTCGCACTAAATGCAATAAAGGATCGATGGTTCGATCGACTAGAAACTTATCAATTTCAGTGCTTTGACCCCTTAATTCCAGTTCGATTTGTTTTTGACTTTCTTTTGCTAAATCGCGAATGGCAAACTGCATTCGGGCAAAAAGTTCTCCGATCGGTACTAAGCGGACTCGCATTACTCCATCTCGCAAGTCTCGCAACTGGTGTTCTAAAGTAAAAGCGGTTTCCCGCAAGGCGCGTAATTGAGAACCAGGAACTATATCGGCGATATTTTTCAAATTTTCGGCCAAACGAGCGCGAGTTACTACCAGTTCTCCGACAATCCGCATTATTTCATCCAATCGCGTTAAATCGACTCGTACCACGTTGGAGGGGATGGCGGAGGGAGGAGGAGCAGCTTTCCCTGGTGTCTCGATTCTGGCTGTTTGGCGATCGGATTCTTCTATGCTTTCGGTGATTTTTTCATTTGCGTTTTCACTTTGGGTCGTTTCTGGGTAAATGTAGGGTGCATAAGTGAGTCCGTCTTCTTCACCATTGACGAAAGTGCTGGCTTCGGCGTGAGTAGCGATCACGAAATCGAAGACGATATCGGTGTTATCGATCGCTCTGGGAGATGCGTGAATCAGCCGACCGATCGCTTGTAGGCGCGAGCGAATCGTATTGACGTTGATACCGCGATCGGCTTTTTCCCGCCCCGGTACGAATTCGACTTGCCAAGCTTTGGCTCCATTTGCCAGTTCCCGAGTTAATTGCTTTAACTCTTCTGGTTTTAGTTCGATCGCGGGTAAGGAGACAGGAGGTGGCGGAATGGGGAGAACCGCAGAAAAATTATCCCCTGTCTCTTCCCTTCCCGCATTTTCAACGCGATGGGCGTTAATTACCTGCTCTAACATTTTGGTGTTGTTAATTAGAGCATCAATTCCTTCCGGAGTGAGCACTGCTTGCTTATCCCGTAAAGTTCGCAAATAGCTTTCCATTTCATGGGCTAGCCGTTCGGCGTCCTTCAATCCCACCATTGCGGACAAACCTTTGACGGAATGAAAGCTAACGAAAAGTTTGTCCAGTAGCGATCGATCGATTGGCGGTTGATTGACAAATTGTTCAAATAATAGTAAGTTTTGCCGAATCGCTGTTAAGTGTTCGTCACATTCGGCAAAATAATCGTCTAAAAAGCTAGCGAATAAATCATTCATGGGCTAGATGGCATCGGCAATGGGGCGTTGAGCATTGGGTATTAGTTAGCGATTCGATCGGCAATTTAATAAAAACAATCACCCAATGAAGAATGCTATTGTTTTAATCTAATAATTCTCTAGCTTGGGCAGCAAATTTTTGTGGCTCGAACGGTTTGGTTAAATAACAGGAAGCACCTGCCTTCAATGCTTCATCTCGGCTAGCGTCGTCTCCTCTGGTGGTTAACACCATAATCGGAATGTGGCAATATGTTTGATGAGACCGCACGAACTTGAGTACTTCTAGTCCGTGCATATCCGGCATATTCAGATCTAAAATCATTAAGTTGACTGGTGAAATTACCAAACGTTCAATAGCTTCTAGGCCGTTACTTGCTTCATTAAAATTTACATTTTTCAAATTTCGCAAGGATGCCATAACCATCCGTCGCATCGTAGCTGAATCATCCACAACCAAAATTTGCTTCATATATATTTCTCCTTGATTGTAAAGTCAAGGCTTTTTCATTTTTACTTCCTGCCAGTGACCTTATATTAAAGTTCCCACGTTGGCTGAGAAAGTAACATGGCTATATTACCGATCTTGCCAAAGATCTTCCTGATTTTGTCTAGCTATAAAGCAGAAGAGTAACCATTAATAAAGAAAATTCAGATTTTCTGCTTTTTTAGTTTAATTTTATAATAAAAATAGGTTAGTTACCAATACGTAAATGCCATAAATTATTTTTTGTTAACTTATATAACGAAACCGAATTATTTTTTTATTTTAGGCAGGCCAGGTATCTAAAATTAATTAAGCAGTCTATATAAGGTAATTATTTTTTTTACAAATCTACAAGTAAATTATTTTACTTTTTGATAGCAAATCAAATTCCGTAATTTTAATAAATTTCCACAGAAGAAAAATTAATAATGGCTAAGCTATCGTCAACCAAAAAAATGCAGGCTATGGTTCGGGGAGAACATAATTTAGATGGATTACCAATTCACCTCTTAACTTTGGGTGCTGAAATAGGGTCGGTTTTGTTAGAAAGCAGAACTTTACCGGAAACGCTGCAAGTTTGTGCGGAGACGATCGCGCATTATCTGGATGCGACGAATGTCTGTATCTGGACGTTTGACGAACAGACAAATTTACTGAATTTGGCGGCATTTGCCGGAGAAAAAATTTACACTGCCAGTATAACTAAAAGTACGCTTTTACCATCATTAGAATTAGAAGAAATTAAACCAAAATTAATTCCCGTTACTTACCAAGTGGCGCCTTTTAAATATCGCTTGTACTGTTTAATCGTGGAAAACCATCTGTTAGGAGCGATCGCCTTATTTGGGAAACAATCTCTGCGGGAAGCAGAAGACATTCTTTTAAGTTGGGTAGCGAATCATATTGCCTTAGGAATCGACCGAATTTTTGCCAAAAAAGCGCTTTGCGATCGCCGGGATAGTTTACTACTGCATTTAGCAAGTCAGTTGCGTCAGTCTTTAGATTTCAATACTATATTAGAAACGGCTTTGCAGGAAGTGCATAAATTATTGAAAATCGATCGCTGTCATTTTTTATGGTATTTTCCTAACGCGATCGAGCCTCGGATTACGATTACTCATGAAGTACAAAATGGCAGCTTCCCCAGTTTAATGGGAGATTTCCCAGCCCCCCAAAGCAATATCATCCTTCATCAAATCAGCAATTTAGAAATTATGCGGATTGATGAGGTAGCTACCGCATTTGATTTAGACGAAGAAATCAAACAAATTTTAACTAAATTTGGCATTACCGCTCAACTGCTGCTACCATTTAAAACCCATACAGGTCAATACGGTGCGATTGTTTGCAGTCATTGTCAGGGGGCGCGTCCTTGGAGTGATAGCGAAGTGGAATTTCTCCAAGGGGTATGCGAACAAGTAGCGGTAGCGATCGATCAAGCGGAATTTTACGCCCAAACTCGCGCCAGCGCACTAGCAGCACAAACGCAAGCCCAACATTTGAGTGCGGTTTTATATAAATTACAACAAGCGCAATCTCAACTAGTACAACAAGAAAAGATGTCTAGTTTAGGGCAGATGATTGCGGGAATTGCCCATGAAATTAACAATCCAGTTAACTTTATTAATGGGAATCTCATTCACGCTGAGGACTACATTAAAGATTTGTTAGAGTTGCTCGATATTTATCAAGAATGTTATCCGAACGCCGTTCCAAATATCCAAAATTATATTGCAGATATCGATTTAGAATTTATTAGAGAGGATTTGCCCAAACTGCTGTCTTCTATGCAAATGGGAACCGAACGCATTCGCCAAATTGTATTATCCCTGCGGAATTTCTCTCGCTTAGATGAAGCGGAAATGAAACCCGTCGATATTCATGAAGGAATTGATAGCACTCTGTTGATTTTGCACAATCGGTTAAAAGCCAGCGGTCACGATCCGGGAGTAGAAATAATAAAAGAATACGGTAATCTACCTTTGGTAGAGTGCTATGCCGGACAATTAAATCAGGTGTTTATGAATATTATCGTCAACGCCATCGATGCTTTGGAAAACCAATCGCCACCGAGAATTATTAAAATCCATACCGAGTTGATTTCCCAACCTAAAATGCAAGGCGATCGAGTTTTAATTTCTATTACCGATAATGGTTCTGGTATGAAAGAAGCAGTAAAAAATCGATTATTCGATCCGTTTTTTACGACTAAACCTGTCGGCAAAGGAACTGGACTGGGATTATCTATTAGTTATCAAATTATTGTCGAAAAGCATCGGGGGACAATTAAATGTAATTCTGAATTGGGAAAAGGTTCGGAATTCGCGATCGAAATTCCAGTCAGTCGGAACGGAATTTCAGGATGAAAAATCAAGTATGAACAAGTATGAAATTTAATCTAGGGGCTAGGGGAAGAACGCTCAATCAGGGGTAGCATTGAGAGGTAATAGGACGGTAAAAGTAGCGCCTTGATTTTCGCCGAGACTATCTGCGTGGATAGTACCGCCGTGCATTTCGACTAACTGACGGGCGATCGCCAATCCCAATCCCAATCCTGTTTGAGCACTGCTATTTTGGCAGTCCGCTTGGCGAAAGCGATCGAATACGTAAGGTAAAAATTCTGCACTGATGCCTTTACCGTTATCTTTGACAATAATTTGAGCGTGAGAATCGTTGTAATAAAGCGAAACTTCGATATTTCCTCTGTCCGGGGTGAATTTGATCGCGTTAGTTAGCAAATTCGATACCACTTGTCGCAAGCGTTCCGCATCACCCAAAATCGAAACATCGCGATCGTCTAGATAGGTATTGAGTTGGATTTCTTTAGCTTCTATTATCGGACGTAAGGTATCGATCGCGATTTCAATGACTTGGCATAGAGAAATGGCAGTCATCTTCAGATCAACTTTACCTTGGGCGATCCGAGACAGGTCTAACAATTCCTCAATCAGTTTTGCTTGCATTTTGGCATTATGTTCGATCGTCTCTAAAGCGCGATTCATCATGGTGCGATCGAGCAGTTTTCTCTTTAATATTTGAGTCCAACCGATCACTGCTTGTAGAGGCGTGCGAAGTTCGTGGGAGACGGTGGCGATAAACTCATCTTTGGCGCGGTTAGCTGCTTGCGCTTCTTCTCGCGCTACCTGTTCGCGAATGATTTCTATTTTTTGTTTTTCTGCTTGCTTGCGATCGGTAATATCTCTTTGTACCGCTATCCAGTGAGTATACCAACCAGTTTCATTTGCGATCGGTACGATGCTCATTTCTACCCAAAATTCCGATCCATCTTTACGATAATTGATCAGTTCAACTACGATGGATTGCCAATCGAGCAGTGCGGTATGAATTTTATTCAGAGTAGTTCGATCGGTGTTTTCTCCTTGCAAAATGCGGGGAGTTTTTCCCAATATTTCTTCGGAAGTATAGCCTGTCATCCGAGTGAAGGCTTCGTTTACATATAAAACGCGCGGCCCTGGTTCCTCAATTGGCTGCGCTTCGGTAATAATGATGGCATCGTTAGCATTAACAACTACTGACTCTAGCAGTCGCAATCTTTCTTCTCGGCGTTTGCGAATAGTAACATCTCGCACCAACCAACGCAAACCGATCGCTTTTCCGTCGCGATCGCGTACCGCTTTTACATTTATAGCAGCATCAAATATCTGACCGTTTCGCTGTTGTAAAGTAATCTCCCAATTTTGCAACCAGTCTGTTTCCTGAAGTCGAATTAATTGAATGGAAAAGTTGCGTCGGCCTATTTGCGTAACAAATAACACTAACGGTTTACCGATGAGGAATTCTTGGGAAAGTTGAAACAATTCGGCAGCAGCGTAATTTGCCTCTAAAATTTTTCCATCCACATCCGTAACTAAATAAGCATCGGGTGCAAATTCAAATAAATCTTGATAACGCTGTCGTTCTGCTAATCGTTCTTCCTGGGACGCCCTTAACTGTTCGTTTTGTAAGCGCAACTCCTCCTCAGCTATCTGCATTTCTTCTACGGTGGTACATAATTCTTCTAAAGATTCTTCTAGCAGTTCGGGTGAGTTGATACGGGCTTTGCCAACCCACTGGTTGATTTCTTGAGTGCGCTGGTTCAGAATGTGAGTATATTGAGCTAATAACTCTAAATTACTTGCTTTCTTATCCATTTCGCTCATTTTTTTCGGATCTTTTGGTTTTTTTATTTTAAATGAGGTTTAATGAATCATTTATATCAATCGCCGGAAAGGAATTGATATTCCTTAAGATAGATTAAATAATAATCTCAACAATGTAAGCATAACTTTTGCTTCACCTAGTGTTTGAATATACTTTATTACCTAGACTAACGTTCGTACTGAACATTAGTCTATAGGCAACTAAAAAGACTTTTTAACTATCCTCATAAATTATATAAATTTACTGACAAAAGCGATCGAGTAAAATCTGTCATGGGTAGTAAACTATAGGTATTAAATAATAAATAATTTGTTAAGAATTATCGTTGAAGCTAGTATTGAAGAAGAATTCAGAAGTCAAAATTCTCCGAGTCAGAATGCAATTAATGGGGGATAAGAGTCCCGCTACTAATTGTAGACCGCTAAATTTTTAATTTAGTGGGGGTCTTAAACCAACTTTTCGGAGTCCACCAGTCGGACTCCAATTCATTCTGCATTCTGACTCCTGACTCCTGAATTCTATAGAGCAGGTTTCGATGAAGCAAGAATCTCCCGTCACAGCGTCAGCTTGACGGTGAGAGTGTCAATTTGATAATTCCATTCCCCATTCCCGATCGATTTCTTTACTTTTTCCCAGCGAACAACTGCTTAAATTGCTGCCAAACTTTTAGCAATAATTCTTCCAGCCATAACATTGCTAAGTCTAACCATTCCAATATTTGTTCTAGGGGATGTTTGACATATCCAACAGGCTTAGCTTGGATTTCGATCCAGTCTGATTCTGCATCATCATCAAGATCTTCATTTGGCAAAGACTGAGACTGGTAAGAACTGGGAGAATTTTTCTTGTTTGGGGTTATCGATGTAGAATTATAGTTGGGCGATGGCGATCGATCGGATTTGCGATCGCTGGTTAACCCATTTTTTCGGTTCTTTTTCTGACTGGATGGTTGGGGTGGGTAAGGTTCGGATTGGCGCGAGTTTTTTTGGGTAGTTTGAAAATCATCTTTGCCATTGCTAACAACGATATTGCCAATACTAATTTCCCCTGGATAGTCAGAATCAATAGGACTAGTGACGGGCGATATTTTTTTCTTTAAAGGTTGTTTTAAGTTTGGGAAAGCCTCAGCATAAGATTGCTTTGTTTGATTAGGTAAACTACTAGCAAATAATTCTTCTGCCGTTAACCAAGGGTCTTCTGCATAAATATTACTTTCTTTAGTTGATGGTGGTGCGTAACCAATCGCCGTTCTTGCTTCACCGGATAACTTATTGGCGTCATCCAAACCAAAAAAGTAATCAACTGCGGCTTTAATTAAATCTTGAATGCGAAACTGATGTGCCTGGGAATTTTCCATTTCTCCGGCAGGCAATTCAATTGCTGGGGAATCGTGAAAGCGAGTTTTGACTATTTGCAGAAATTCCTGACCGCGATGGGTAATCGATGTGGTAACTTTCGACACGACTGCCAAGTTTTCCGCTTCCAATTTAGCCAACGCGCCATCTATTTTGGCAATCAGAGAATTCGGCGATATTTCGACGGTTTCTGATGAGTTGAATGGCGCGACAATTTGCGAAGTTCGTTCCGAGATGAGTTGCTGGCTTTTCAGTTCTAATTGTTCGTTTTGTTCTTTTAATTGTTGACTTTTCAGTTTTAGTTGTTGAGTCCTCGCTTCTAAATTGACAACCAGGTTTTCTTCTTGGAAAAGGTTAACTAAACTAGCTACTGGCCCGGTTTGTACCCAAGATATTACTTTGCGGAACCAGCGAATAGGTGGTAAAAGATGAGGGCGGTCTTCGAGAGGCGGCAGTTGATTGATTAATTTGGCTTTTGCTTCTTCAGCTAAAATGCTTTGGTGTAAATAATCGGAGACTTCTAAAGTAATTAATTTTTGAATTTCTTGTTGTTGTTCGGCAGTGAAGTTGCCTGCTACTTGATTGTGGGAATTCACTAGTACTAAAGCGCGATTTTCCAGGCTAGTGGCAATTCCTTGAATTTCGCGATCGCGAATTGCCAGATTCGCGATCGCATTCCCATTTTGAACATCTCCAGACAATTCAAACAATGGAGATAAAGCCACCGCCGTTTCCAATACTCGCTGAATTGGCATATCCGCAGGCGGAAGTTGAAGTTCGTCGGTCTCTCTTACCGCTTGCTTTAATTGCCTGCCTGCTACTCGCGCCGCTTGCACCATCAGGTACACTGGAAAAAGGAGAATTTGCGCTCCCCAAGTGACGCCTACTCCTAAATGTCTGAGTGCGCGATCGCTTTTATCTACCCAGCGACGGGTTTGGCGCGATAATAAACCGAATAACCTACTACGATAGCGACCAGCACCAGAAGCCATAATCAGTTCTCAGGGAAAGGCAGCTAATATGAAAACGGTAAGGTCTTTATTTTATCTTCAAAACACCCTGGTTGATGAAAATTTTAGGGGCTAGGGAAAGGGGAAAGGGAAAGGGGAAGGGGAAATTTTGTAACTCCTGAATACTGACTCCTAAATTCCGACTCCTGAATCCTGAATCCTGACTCCTGACTCCTGAATTCTGACTCAACATAACAATATTTTCTAACCGATGACAGCCGAGCAGAACGCAATTGACTTAGAAATAGAAAAACTTCGCCAACTCACTCAGTTGGATGTGCTGTCAAATTGGCGATATCATTCGGGTGACTTACCTTTATCTGCAATTTGGCAAACCGATCGGTGGGACGAGTGGCCGATTGTTGAATTGAATGAGAAAAAACAGATTATTTGGTCATCGGGAAAGCAGGTACAATGGCTGGTACAAAAAATTGTCATTCCCCACTATATATATAGATGTAATTATCCGGTTGCAGGTTTGACGTTGCGGTTGGCGTTAACTTGGTGGGCGGAAGACGTACAGATTTTCGTTAACGGCGAATTGGTGCAAACGGGAGATTTATTTGATTATTTCACGCGCATCTTGTTGAGTTCATCCGTCACGCCTGAATCGGAAATTTTGGTAGCTTTGCGCTTGGTGAGTCCCGGTCACGATCGCGGTGCTCTGATGCGTTCTCTATTAATATATGAATCGAACGACGACCGATACCCAGAACCTGGTTTTGTCGCTAACGAGTTAGCCGTCTTACATAGTTATTTAAAAGCTTTCGATATCGCCAAATTAGATATTTTGGAAAATGCGATCGCGAATATCGATCGGTCATCTCTCCCCGATGTCACGAAATTCAATATCTCCCTCTCCCACTTACGCCAAAATCTGCTTTCTCAAATTCCCGCTCGCCAATCGAAAATCTTTTTATTAGGTCACGCTCATTTAGATATGGCTTGGTTGTGGCCTGTGAAGGAAACTTGGATCGCTGCCCAACGCACTTTCGAGTCAGCTTTAAAATTACAACGAGAATTTCCCGATTTGATTTTCTGTCATTCCACTCCCGCTTTGTACGCTTGGATGGAAGAACATCGCCCGGACTTATTTGCGGCAATTCAAAATCAAGTCAAAACCGGACGTTGGGAAATCGTCGGCGGAATGTGGATCGAACCGGATTTAAATTTAATTGATGGCGAATCGATCGTCCGCCAAATCCTTTACGGTCAGCGCTACGTCAAAGAAAAATTTCATCAAATAACGAAAGTTGCTTGGGTTCCCGATACTTTTGGTTTCTGCGCTACCCTCCCCCAATTTCTCCAACTCGGCGGCATCGAATATTTCGTTACCCAAAAGTTGTCTTGGAACGACACGACGAAATTTCCTTATGGCTTTTTCTGGTGGCGATCGCCCGACGGCAGTCAAATCTTCAGTTTGATGTCTGCCTTAATTGGCGAAGATATCGACCCGATCAAAATGGCAAATTACGCTGTCGATTGGCAGAGCAAAACTAATTTAGCAAATGCGCTTTGGTTACCGGGCGTAGGCGATCGGGGTGGCGGCCCTACCCGCGATATGTTGGAAGTGGCGAATCGCTGGCAAAAATCTCCTTTCTTCCCGCAATTGGAATTTACTACAGCGGAAAATTATTTGCAGAACATCGAACAGTTGGCACGCGATCGCCAATTGCCGATTCCGATTTGGGATGACGAACTTTATCTGGAATTTCATCGCGGTTGCTATACCACCCACGCCGACCAAAAGCGTTACAATCGTCGCTCTGAAGGATTGCTGTACCAAGCGGAATTGTTCGCCAGTCTCGCTGCCATCTCTGCGAAAGTAACTTATCCGCAAATGGAATTAGAGGAAAGTTGGAAGAAGTTACTTTTCAATCAATTTCACGATATCTTGCCCGGAACCTCGATTCCAGAAGTGTTCGTCGATGCGAATGAAGATTGGCAAGCAGTGGAACGAGTCGGTGCCCAAATTTTACACAAATCGCTGAACGCGATCGCATCTCAAATTGCGCTTCCCCCAGCACCCCACCCCAACGCTTTCCCGATCGTCGTTTTCAACCCATCGAACTGGGAGCGATCGCAAGTTGTTGCTGTAAACTTACCCAACTCCGACCCCTGGCAAGTTTGCGACTGGGAAGGAAACCCCATCCTCAGTCAACAAATATCATCAACTACTCCCCTGGATTTCCCTTCTCTGATTAGCATAAATAATGCTTCATCCGACGAACCTATAACAAATTCCGTTCGTAACACCCTGCTTTTCGTCGCAAATAGTGTGCCGTCTGTAGGTTATCGCCTGTTCTGGTTAAGTCCTCTAAATCCTGAAACCCTTGAAAATACGTCGTTGAGAGAGGAAATTCCTGGAAAAGCCAATAAGAATAGCAATAATAACACATCTATATTAGTACAAAATCGAGAATTTGTCCAAAAAGATAGTTTGAACGAAAAAGATTGGATTTTAGAGAATGAATTGATCCTGGTAAAAGTCAACCCGCAAACTGGTAATATATCTCGCCTTTTCGATAAAACAAATCATCAAGAAATCCTGCATCAACAAGAAGCAAATCAACTCCAAGCATTTCAAGATAGCGGACAATATTGGGATGCGTGGAATATCGACCCCAAATATGCAGAACATCCTTTACCCACCCCTGAATTAACATCAATTGAATGGATATATAAAGGAGAAGTGCAACAACGTTTGCGAGTAGTCCGCCAAATCGGTGAATCGGAATTTTGTCAAGATTACGTATTAGATGCGCGATCGCCAATCTTGAAAATCTGCACGACCGTCAACTGGCAAGAATCCCACGTATTAGTAAAAGCTGCTTTTCCGTTTAACTTCACCGCCGATTTTGCTACCTACGAAATTCCCTGCGGCGCGATCGATCGCACCACCCAACCCCAAACCCCAGCCGAAAAAGCCAAATGGGAAGTACCCGCCCTACGTTGGGCAGATTTAAGTGGTGAGAATTGTGGCGTCAGCATATTAAATGATGGCAAGTACGGTTACGACGCCCAACCCGATCGATTACGCTTAACCTTATTAAGAAGTCCTAATTGGCCTGACCCGTCAGCCGATCGAGGTTTTCACCAATTTACCTACGCCCTCTATCCTCACGATGGCAATTGGCGATCGTGCAATACCGTCCGACACGGATCCGAATTAAATCTACCCCTGCAACCAATCTTGCCGATCCGTTCAACCAACTTAAATCAAATCTCACTACCACCAATCGGTCAATTATTAGATTTATCGTCAGAAAATTTAATATTGATGGCGTTTAAGCGATCGGAAGATTCTCCCCATCATTGGATATTGCGATGTTATGAGTGTCGCGGAGAAGAAACAGAGTTCAATCTAAAAAGTGATTTGAATTTGCAAATCGTCCGATCGGTTGACTTATTAGAACGCCCCGTCGATATGCCCGAACAATTGAAAATTTTACCGTGGAAAATCATCACTTTTCAAGTAATCGATAATTCCCACCAAAAAAATCGTTCGTAGTGAGGACTTTATTCCTCAG
This sequence comes from Leptolyngbyaceae cyanobacterium, assembly GCA_036703985.1. Taxonomy (GTDB): domain Bacteria; phylum Cyanobacteriota; class Cyanobacteriia; order Cyanobacteriales; family Aerosakkonemataceae; genus DATNQN01. The sequence goes on along the minus strand of DATNQN010000089.1, from coordinate 40,645 downwards.
TTTACCACAATTTTTCCGCTAATTGCTAATTAAAACCCAAACCTTATCAAGTATAGCAATAGCCAAAAGAGGTTAAACGTTCTTAATCCTAGACCCGAATGGCACGCTTTCCCAGACTAAACTTAGTGACATTCAGTAGACCTCTTGCAAAAGTCGATATTCCATCAATATCATTTATCTAGCTTACGCCAAGGCTATCGCTACATCTGTGTTTATCTGTGTTTATCTGTGGTAAAAACAATATTTGACACTTTTGCAAGAAGTTTATTCTAGATTCTTCTTCACCCATACCCTACCCATCAAAAACGATCGTCGCCAATGGATTACGAACACTCAATACCAAGCTTAGCTCAACAAGAATCATCTGTTTGCTCTTTACTAGAGTTATATGAATGGTGGCAAAATTGGGGTAATTATGATTTTGCAGGTGTAGCTATTTTGGAACGACTTGGTGAAATAGGAGCAGGAAATTCTCAAGCAATTTCCACCCTCAAACACGCCGCTTCCGGTAGAGGACGAAAAACCAGTTCGACAGCTTTTTATGCTTTGAAGAAACTAGCCGCCACAGGTGATGAAATGGCTAAAGAAGCATTTGATGAATTACAAAAACATAAGCAAGAGGAAGCATTAAAACAACAGCGTCTACAGCAACAAAGAAGAGAAGCACAATTAGCTGCTGATGCAGAGCTTATGGGAATTACGGTAGAACAACTCAAGGGAAGAATGCAACAAGCAGAAGAAGAAAGACAGCTGCGGATTTTAGATAAAGGTGGCAAAAAGCAGTATGGAGAATCTCGTTTTTCCTCGCAAGACCGAGTTATTTGCTTAATTGAAGGTTGGAAATATACCAATCAAATCGGTATCGTAGAACGTGCTATCAATAGTAAATTTGTCGTAGTACGTTTTGATGATGGATACTTAACCATTCAAAGCGATAGTAAGTTTAAACCAATATAGCAAATTGCAGGCGATCCGGCTCGTCCGTATTTAGGATGGAAAATGGTTTTTTTTGGGTGTCGGGCATGGAAACGCTTCCTAACACAAGTTGCTAGTTATAAGGGACGCGACCCCCCTAATCCCCCTTGTTAAGGGTGAACCAGATCTCTTAGTCCTCTTTTTTTTGCGAAACGGCGCTTCAGCGCGGGGAAAAAGGGAGAGCTAAAACCCCTAAGCTCATTACTAACAGCTTAGGTTACTAATCAATTATTCTATAACTTTTGAAGTAATTACCAATGAAATGAATAAATAAAATATATCAATTGATAGATGTATTAATTTACTATTACTTTCAGGTTATAAACTAACCTTATTTAACAAAATCAAAAATCAAAAAATCGCTGATTGTAATATCGATTCACCTGCGTTGGTGCTACTTATCTTTCCCCTGCTCTCTGAAGCCAAGATCGTAAATGTGACAGTGTTGAGGGAACTGGTATGGAATTGCTTTGCTTACTCCTGGTCTCTCTTACCAAAGTTTCTCATATTAGATTGGTAGCCTAAGAATTAATCACAGCTAATAATAACAAGCAATAAACTAATAATCATTCATAACTAGCCAAAAGGATGAGAAAACCTCGCTCATAGCTTCAGACTAAAGATAGTTATGCCTGAGCTTAGCTTGCGGATAATCTTAGGTATAACAGATAAATTTTTTGAGGTTTTAATCATGGATAAGGAAATAAAGAAAAATATACAATCTGCTGCCGATACATCAGATCGAGTTGCTGAAGATAAGTACGATCCCCATATCGTTCCCGCTGAAACTGCGGCTCGTAGAGAACGGGAAAAGGAAACCTTTAAAACCGTTCCCACAATGGAACGGGAAGAAGAAGCTAAAACTAACGATGATGTAGACGATGGAAGCATTCGTACCACCGATGGTTACACCGTAGACAAAGAAGGTCTGTTGAATAACTACGCCATCGAACCGGAAATGTACATCAACGAACCCGGTGACTTAAGAGAAAAAGAAGAAGCCGAAACCCAGCAACGGCAGAAAGAAATAGGCAATTTGAAGGAAGACGAAGAAGGAAAACTGACGATGGAACATGACTATCGTCCTAAAGGACAAGGCGCGATCTAAGTTTTCCGAACGCTCGTTTCCTAAGTTGTCTAAATAGTAAGGACACCAGCAAAAGCTTTATAGTTTTTGCTGGTGTCCTATTTATTTTTAATTTTCCACAATCTTTCGCTGTGAATTTTTCAAAAGATACCTTTTTCAATCAAGAAAAAAGGTATCTATTTTTTCAATTCAAGCCCCTAATATTAGTACCAGTGCCGATAAACCACCTTATATTTGGTGTAACAATGGCAATACTTAACAGGAATCACGCAGCGATAGCGCTTGCGATAAACTGGTACCCGCTTGTAACGGACAATTTTGATGGTTTTGTAACGAACTTTTTTGATGGTTTTGTAACGAACTTTATAGGATACCTTACAGTACCCTCCACCACCACAGCCGCGATAAGCGTGAGCTTCTTGAGCACCTCCCAAAACAGTAGCGCCCAAAACCATTGGTAGAAGGGCAATACTAAGCATAATAGAGAACTTTTTGCCATTCAGCCCGAATACGGGATGGCGATCGTTACTGGGAACTAAGTCCTCTGAGGGAACGTCTTCGTAGACTGAAGCACAATGCAGATAGGCAAGCGTTTCCATAAGCGAAGCTTTCCTTTTGTGTGGATTTCTTACCAGGGCTATTCTTTGAGAAAGAATAACGAGAAAATTTTAACTTAATTCCTGCTATCTAAAAGTGTTTTATAGTTATCTTGATATTTTGTAACAGAAGTTTATTATTGAATAACACCTGTTTTCCAGCCTATCCGGTAATACTAGTCAGGTAACAAGTCTTATTTAGTGCAACCAGAAATGACATTTTTAACTTTACTAATTTTCTCCCGTCAGAAATAAAAAATTAATTTGTAAAATGTCAAACAATTAACAATACAAGTATAAATAAAAACCTCCCCTTGTAGGGGAGATCTAAAAATAAACTTTAGCAAACTGTGAAAGTTCAGCTATATTTTCAGCTAGCTAGTTTAGTAATATCTCAGTGCGGCACGAGTGCGCGGCCCTACAACACCATCTACATACAATCCATTAGCTTTCTGGAAACGGATCACCGCATTCGCAGTACGAGTACCGAAATAGCCAGTACGCTTGCTATAGAAATAGCCCGATCGTTTCAGGCGTTTTTGCAACCATGCTACATCATTACCCCGGTCGCGGAATGCGATCGTCCGCCCATGATAGCGATGGTGGCGACGATGATGCTTGTGATGATGCTTGTGATGAACGTGGGAGGGGGAACAAGAACAAGCATAAACCTTACGGTATCTCCGGACGTGACGATAATGGCGCAAACCTAACGCCCGTGCTGTTTTGGGGCCAACGATACCATCAGCCCTCAGTCCGACGTGCCGTTGAAAGTAGCGCACCCCAATTTTGGTAACAGGGCCGTAATAACCCGTTGAAGGTACGTATTTGGGGAAGTAGCCTCGACTTCTCAAGCGATTTTGTACTTTAACCACTTTATAGCCTCGGCTACCATGCCTGACATAAGCTTGCGCTTCTTGAGGTACGGTAAAGATGCCTAACACGATCGCTAGAGGCAATAAGTAAAACCATGCCTGCATTGAGAACTTTTTCCAATTCAGCCCGTCAGATACACGAGCTTTCTCGATACTAGCTACTGACTCAATCGGAGATGATTCTTCATAAGCAGCAGCACAATAGATATAGCCAAGTGTTTCCATGTGTAGAGATTCTCTTAATTGTGGATTGTTTACCAGGGCTATTCTTGTTGGCGAATAACTACAGCATTCTAAATCTTTGACTACGATTTTTTATAACTTTGGGTGTTTAAATTTATATTTTTTAATATAATTTCATTTATTATTGCTAAATGTAGAATAATCGCTGCTTGAGAGCAAAAAATTATCAAATAAAAATTTCCCTATGAAAAACCGCCTCTATCGGCGGGCATAAAAAAATTAAATTCATTTAAGCAAAAAAGAGAAGCGTTTAGTTAGAAAACTTTTTTCAAAGGAGGTCGATCGAGGTAAACAGGGCTACTTTTTTTCTCGATCGATTTAGGGCGGCAAAATTGCTCGTAAGTTAAAGCAGAGTAGATATAGGCTAGGGCTTCCATCAGAAATATTTTCCTTATTGCGGATCGGCCAACACGTAGATGCTCTCTGGCCATGAAAGCATCCTGTGTTTGCTTTCCTTTGGTAGCTAGCTCGCTCCGGACATTTTCATCTTTTTTGATAAAACTTTAAGTTTTGGCGGCTACGAACCATCTAGGCTGAAAGATAAACGATGAAAACTACTGTTTTTATGTTCTAACACAGCCGTAGAGACTGATTTAACAAATCATCCCTTACCAAGAGCAACGATCTTTCGACAACACTCTCCCCTACCAACTATCTAGGTGCAAGTTGAAGGGAAAGCGGTATTAATCTTCATGATCTTCAAAAGGATCGGCTAATTCTTTGGCTGGAGGCCCAAAAGCAGTATAAATAGAGAAGGCCGTAATTACTATCACGACAGCGCCGATACAAATGCTAAGAACTGTTGCAGGTTCCATAGGCGTGCTAAATTATGAGTTCTATTCCTTTATAATATTACGGAAAGTTACAAAATAGCCAACATTCTTCAGCGCTAGCTGTGGAATAACTTGACACCTGCTTCAGCCGCAGTGTAACACAGGACACATAACTATTTGAGATTGATTTTTGACCTATGGCACAACGGACTTGGTTAGGAGATATCCTCAGACCCCTGAACTCAGAATACGGTAAGGTTGCTCCTGGTTGGGGCACTACTACCCTCATGGGTGTTTTCATGGTGCTATTTCTCGTGTTCTTGTTAATTATTTTGCAGATCTACAACTCCTCACTGATCCTTGAGGGTTTCAAAGTAGACTGGCAAGGCTTGGGACGATAAGCAGATTATTGTTAACAAAGCTTAAAAAGATTTTCAGTTTTCCCGGTTCGACCGGGTTTTTTTATGAGGGGCTAGGGGAAAGGATGAAGGATGAAGTAAAAAGAAATGAATGCTTGACTTTTGGCTTGGAGCTTTCTGCTTCCTTGCCTCCCATTCCCTGTCTTCCCCCATCTATATTAGGTGTATCTCTGGAGGAAGTTACATGAATATTTTTGGGATTGGTTTGCCAGAAATGGTAATCATCTTGGTAGTGGCTTTGTTGATCTTCGGACCGAAGAAGTTGCCGGAAATCGGTCGCAGCTTGGGGGAAACTATTCGGAAATTTCAGCAGGCGTCTAAGGATTTTGAGAGCGAGTTTAAACGGGAAGCGGAACAAATTGAGCAATCGGTAAAGACGGCTGGATTGCCAAACTCTCAAGCAACGGAAGCTGTGGTTTCCCATAGTATAGATGCTGCTCCTACTAAGTCGGCAGCACCTTCTCAATCTGAGGAAGTGGCGACAGTTAACTCAGAGAATCATGCTTCTATGCCGTCTCAACAAAGTTAAGGTGAAGATCGGATGACATCAGCGGCTAATGCACCGGCTTTGGCGATTCCCCAACTAATTGTGGGTTTGGGAAATCCGGAACCTAAGTACGATCGCACCCGGCATAATATTGGTTTTGCGGCGGTGGATGCTTTGGCGGATCGCTGGCAGATTCCTTTATCGGAAAATCGCAAGTTTCAAGCTTGTCTTGGGGAAGGTCGTTCTTCGACGGGAGAAAAAATCCGTCTGCTGAAACCTTTAACTTACATGAATCGTTCCGGACAGGCAATCCGAGCAGCAATTGATTGGTATAAGCTACCCGTAGAGTCATTGTTGGTAATTTATGATGACATGGATTTGCCGTTAGGAAAAATGCGTTTGCGCTTGTCTGGTTCTGCTGGCGGACATAATGGGATGAAATCTGCGATCGCCCACTTGGGAAGCCAAAACTTTCCCCGCTTGCGAATCGGGATCGGTAAACCTCAAGTAGCTACCAATGACGATCCGAGTACCATATCCCACGTACTGGGAAAATTTTCTCAAGGGGAAACACAATTAGTTTCTCAGCTAATGCAGCTAGTGGTGGAATCGGTAGAACTCAGCCTCAAACAAGGTGTGGAGAAATCCATGAGTCTCTACAATAACCGCACTGTTGCGATGACGGATGCTGCCAAATAAAGTAACATCACCAAAAAAAATCGGAAATTTCCCATCAAATTCATGAAAAAAGGAATTTAACGGGAAATTTCCGGAAAAGCAAACAGCCAGACGGCTACTTAAGGGTTATTTCATCCTTTTTTTCCGTCTAGCCGCCGTTGCTTTACGTTTACGCTTTTCTAGGGGTGTTTCAAAATGGCGATGATTCTTGACATCTGCCAAAATACCCGCTCTGGAAACTTGACGCTTGAATCGACGCAAAGCTGACTCAAGTCCTTCATTTTCTCCTAAGACCACTTGGGTCATTCTCGCTACTCCGAATCTACGAAATTTAGTTTACTACCGCTTCTAAAAACTTACAAAAGTCTGTAAATCAAACTTAGCGGTTTATGTTTGGCCTATATCAAGCGCCAAGAGGCTTCCGGCTATCACCAGGTTACCTGATACTCCCTGTTAGAGACTGCCAATTAACAGGCAGAGGACTGGAAATATTTAATTTTTTGAGGATTAGTTCGTGCCAAGTGTTTCTGCGGTTTTGACGCCCAGTAAACTACAGCAACTCGCACTAATCAAGCGTATTCCCAGTATATACCAAGCATTGTTGCGACTAGGAGAGTCTGAATTTCTAGGGAAATTAAGAAATTATGCTGACTGTTTCACACGCACCATGCTAGGGTCTTTGACATCCGCCCCACCGTAAACGGATGGGGATTCCATCTATTTAAGCAGATCGAAAAGTAAGGTATTTTATGGAAGACCGATTTTAGATTTTAGATTTTAAATGTGAGATTTTTATGCGTTTTTACCGTACTTCTGGCTGCTTGGAAGGTAGCCTGTTGTAGGCTAAAAAATCAAACCGGGATGAATCTAAAATTTTTAACCACCATCTGTTTAACTTATGAGAGCGGTCGAGCTAAAATCGATCGATTCTTCCTGACAAATTAGGTTAGGAAGATTTATGAAAATTGTTTTTGTTTTGCCTTTGTCTAACAGAAGTCTGCGATCGCGTTTTTATTTCCTATCCTCATACTGGGCGAAAGGAAATCCCACTTCACCGATGGCAGTTCAACGTTAAACTAGTCATCTAATACCGTTGTCGAGAGAATTTTCCACCACCAGAAGAATAATTTCCGCTGCGAGTGCCCCTTTCTTCACGAGGTTTAGCTTTATTCACCCTCAAGGTGCGTCCCATCCACTCCATTCCATCCAGGGCGTCGATCGCAGCCTCTTCTTCTGCATCGGTTTCCATTTCTACAAAACAAAAACCACGGGGACGACCGGTTTCGCGATCGGTTGGCAGTTGAACCCGCTTAACCGTCCCGTATTCTGCAAATACAGCCGTTACTTCTTCAGATGTAACTTGATAAGATAAGTTACCTACATAAATGGACACGGAAATATCTCCCAGATTTATTGTGAAGTTTGGTAACCCGGTTTCGGAGATATGCCCGCGATACAGAAGGGTACTTTTCTGTAACTAATAACAAAGCCTACAACCGAACCCGATCCACGAGTAGTACTTTAACATGAATCGGTTGGTTTTGCTGATTGCTTAAACACTTACTTTTTACCTGAGTTGTTTGAGATAAGAAAGGTCTACTGCACCGAAATGAATGCTAAGAGCAACATTTAAGTTTTCTAAAGATTGAATCAACCACATTACCGCAGAACCGGCGTCTGATTCGTAATGATTAAATAAAATGGAAAACCGCTTTTCTAAGTAAGGCTTTACTTTTCGACAAATCAAAATAATTTTCAGCAATAAACCAATCGTAATGTTAATACCTAAATTAGCTACTAAGTCAATGAATACAAAGTGTTGAGGTTGTTGGTTGCTGTGGACTACTAAAAAGTTTAACAAATGAGTACAAGTTCTAATTAACAAAAATTCATTAACTTGTTGCGAATCATTATGGGAAAGGGTGTTTTGTAAGTGATTATACAATTTCTTATTAAACTGCCGTTTGCCATAGTCAGGGTCTATGGAAGTAGTCAGGTACGAGTAAAGGTCATCTTTAAAAGAGCGGAAAGAGCGAGTTTTACTAGTATGATTTAAGAAGCTGTGGGCATAGTCACGGTAAGTGTAAGAACCTTCTACTTTCCCGGTATATTGTTTGATTGCTCCGAAAAGTTCCCCATCCGTTAATAGGGTGGGATTTTTGACTGGTTGTATGATTCTTTTGGCGGCATTGGGATCTTGAGCGCGAGCTACTTGAGCGCGTCGCACTTGGTAGGTGACGTATTGCGAAAGCTTCACTTCAAATTGAGCCTGCGCCTGTGCTTGCATTTGGCGAATACTTTCTTGTTGTTCGTAAGTGCTGTCTTCGCTGAGCAAGCAATGCTCGTATAAGTAGGGATAACGGCGAATCAGGGTTCCTAATGGTTTGGTTTTAGCTTCGCTATTTACTTCTGCCGTTTCCATCATTACTTGAGATAAACGGCGCAGAGTTAAATATTGTTCGCTTTGCAAGAATGTTTTAATTAGTTCGTGCAAACGCCTTACCGAACGAGAACGGTAGCTGTATTGACCTAAACTTACGGGTGAATTTTCAAATAACGAAATCAATGCCGGGATCGCTGATTGATGTTGGGGGTGCATCTGCCAACGGTTGATCATGATGTGGCAGCAACGATTAAGTACGAATTTAAATTCTTGATCGGCGTGTTTGGAATTGGTGATTTTGTCGAGCAGTACTAAAACTTCGTTATCGGGATAGCCTACTCCGTCAATAAACAAACTATGAAAACGCTCTACTAGCTTAGAAGGAGATTCCACTTGCGCTAGATGTAGCAAGTGTTGATATAGTTGCTGCTCTTCAGTGCTTATTTGCCTTGTATAGGGGTCTTTCCAAGTAGTCACTTTTTTTACCTCTCCCTCATTCTGGGCGATTGTTTTTTACCCAGACCTTTCATACCTCCGTATAGAGCTATTAAAGTATAGTTCGCTTTCACTTTGATTTAAGAAGGTATGATAAAAATCATTCTCAAGATAGAAATCTCTGTTTTATAGAGACGATCGGACTTCACTTTAGTCAGCATTGGACATTATTTTCTTACCTGCATAACAATTTGTAAAATTTGCTTTTTTCAATCCTAATCAGTAAATTACGTTACAGAATGTGACTTAAGTCACCGCGCTCAGAATAATTTGCTTGATTTTACGAGTGGGATGGGTTTCCTCTATCCGAGTAAAACGGTATTTTTTATAAAAGGGTTTCAGGTTTACGATAAACTGTCAAGGGTGTTTTCCCCCTTGTGTCTTCTGTAACTATTAATGGCTATATCCCTAGATTACCGTAGCGTATAACTAGAAGCTTCGGTTTTTTATCAAAAAACAAACAAAAAATCTACTACTTTCATGAAGATTCTGTTAAGTTAGGAATTTTTTGTGATAATTTACTTAAAAACAGCGGTTTACCATGTCTTTTCAAATAAATATAGCTAAATTGGCCGAAATATTGGGTATAAACCCAAATAATCTACCTGAAGAAGCTTCTAACGAATTAGCGCTCGGTATTTCTACCGATACTCGTAGCTTGCGGTCTGGAGAGGTTTTTTTAGCGCTGCGGGGGGAAAACTTTGATGGTCATCGGTTCGTGTCATCTGCGATCGAAAAAGGTGCGATCGCGGTGATTGCCGAACGAGACAGCCAAGTTCCTCTATCGAAAGAAGTACCCCAGCTAATAGTTGAAAACTCTTTGTCAGCTTATCAAGCGATCGCCAGTTGGTGGCGCGACCAATTTACGATTCCCGTCATCGCCGTCACGGGGTCATTTGGTAAAACTACCACCAAAGAATTGATTGCAGCGGTGTTGTCCACCAAAGGAAAGGTGTTGAAAACCCAAGCTAACTACAATAACGAAATTGGCGTACCGAAAACCTTATTGGAATTAAGCCCGGAACACGACTTTGCCGTGATTGAAATGGCGATGCGGGGTAGGGGACAAATTGCGGAATTAACGCAAATAGCACACCCCACTTTAGGTGTAATTACGAATGTAGGAACGGCACATATCGGTTTGTTGGGTACGGAGGAAGCGATCGCCGAAGCGAAATGCGAACTACTCGCGGAAATGTCCCCCCAGGCAATTGCGATTCTCAACCATGACAACTCCCTGCTGATGGAAACTTCTGCAAAAGTTTGGCAAGGAAAAACGATCGCTTATGGTTTAACCGGGGGAGACGTACAAGGAGAACTAATTGATGCCGAAACCATGATGGTAGAAGGCTTTCAACTCCCCTTACCCTTACCCGGACGCCACAACGCCACCAATTACTTAGCGGCTTTGGCAGTTGCCAAAGAATTGCAAATTGACTGGACGCCTTTAACGGCTGGATTAAACGTTCAGCTACCGGAAGGAAGGGCCAAACGTTACGATTTGGCCAACGATATCCTGATTTTGGACGAAACTTACAATGCTGGCTTAGAGTCGATGATCGCCGCGTTGAATTTGTTAGCGCAAACCCCCGGCCAACGGCACATAGCGGTTTTGGGTACGATGAAAGAATTGGGAGAAAAATCTGCCGAACTGCATCGCAAAGTAGGCGCGACTGCCCATCAGTTAAATTTAGATAGTTTGTTAATTTTGACCGACGACCCCCAAGCACAAGCAATTGCCGAAGGTGCAAAACCTTTGCCAAGCGAATGTTTTCCCACTCATGAAGCCGTAGTCGAACGCCTGAAGGAAATTGTCCGGTCTGGCGATCGCATTTTATTCAAAGCTTCCCATTCCGTCGGACTCGATCGAGTGGTCAACCAATTTCGGGAATTCTCGATGGGTCATCAGTAGATAGCCGCCACTAACACGCCCAGGATTTTCGATCGATGACCGATGTAGAAATCATAGACTTAGATCGCGATCGCCAAGACATCATTCCACAAGTTGCAACTTTATTATTTGAAGGTTTCCAAACCCATTATCCCGATGCTTGGCCTAATTTAGCAGCCGCTTTACAAGAAGTCGAACAATCTTTCGATTCAGATCGCATCAGTCGCATCGCCATAAATAAACAAGGTAAAGTTTTAGGATGGATTGGAGCCATCAAGCAATATAACGGCAACGTTTGGGAATTACACCCGTTAATAGTTCATCCAGACTATCAACAACAAGGAATTGGCAAAGCACTAGTAACTGACTTAGAACATCAAATCAGTCAACGTGGTGGGATCACCCTCTGGGTTGGTACTGACGACGAAGATAATCGAACCACCCTTTCAGGAATCAACCTTTATCCCGATGTTTCTGCACATATTGCCAACATCAAAAACTTGGGCAATCATCCCTACGAATTTTATCAAAAGTGCGGTTTTGTAATTGTGGGAGTTATGCCAGATGCTAACGGTTTCGGAAAGCCAGATATTTACATGGCTAAACGAATAGCAAAAACTTAACTTCAAAAAAACATGGCTAAAAAACTCGATCGAATTATCGTCATAGACATCGAAGCAACTTGTTGGGAACATTCACCGCCACCCGGACAAGAAAACGAAATTATCGAGATTGGTATTTGTCCGCTAGACATTAGTTCTGGAGAAAGATTAGGAAAAGAAAGCATCTTAATCAAACCAGAACGTTCTACAGTCAGTGAATTTTGCACTCAACTCACTACTTTAACTCAAGAACAAGTCGAGCGAGGCATTTCCTTCAGCGAAGCTTGCACCATCCTCAAAAATAAATACTCATGCCATCAGCGAGTCTGGGCAAGTTATGGCGACTACGACAAACAACAATTTGAAAAGCAATGCAAATCTCGGCAAATTAACTATCCTTTTGGTAGCAGGCATATTAATGTCAAAACTCTGGTCGGCATTATTTATAGCTTACCTCACGAAATAGGTATGGCCAACGCTTTAGAACTGATGAACTTACCTCTTGAAGGTACTCATCATCGAGGATATGATGATGCTTGGAATATCGCTGGAATTTTGTCAGAATTAATCTTAAAAACCAGGAATTATGTGAATAATCGATAAATAATTTTTCAATTCATTGCCCGGTATTTGGAATGCGAGTTGCTCCAAAATACTAAATTCCCCCGCATCCTATTTTACCTCATACCTAACTCCTGGCTGGGGATGATTCCTCGTTGAAAATTAGTAATTGCCGAACTTTTAATATACTCCTGTTGAATGGGAATCTCAATGACAAACTTAGCTTTCTGTCCTGGTACTGAAGAGCAAGTTAACCTTCCTTTATGCTTTTCTACGATAATTTGGTGACCGATCGATAAACCCAATCCAGTAGTATTACCTAAAGATTTTGTGCTAAAAAACGGTTCAAATATGCGATCGAGCATATCTTCTTCGATACCCTTACCATTATCTTCAATGGTAATTTTCACAAAATTAACACCTGTTAACTCTGTATTGATTCTAATTTCAGGATAAATTTTTCGGGCCGAATAGTTACCTAATTCTAACCCATTGTTCGCGAAGAGCGACTCTAAAGAGTCTATCGCATTAGTTAAGATATTCATAAAAACCTGATGGAGATTTCCGGGCAAGCATTCAACTAGCGGGATTTTTCCGTAGTTTTTCGTAATTGCGATCGCCGGACGATAAGATTTCTCTCTCAAACGATACTGCAAAATCATTAATGTATTATCAATCGCTTGATGTAAATCTATAGCCTTGAATCCAGACTCATCTTGTTGAGAAAATTGTTTCAGCGAAGAAATAATATCCGCAATTCTTTTAGAACCAATTTTCATAGAATGTAAAACCTTAGGCAAATCAGACTTAATAAAATCTATATCACTATCCTCAACTTTATTTTGGATTTCCATCGGTGGTGTAGGAACCAGTTTTTGATAGCTTTCTACCAGATCCACCAAATCATTAACATACTGATGAATATGAGAAATGTTGCCAAATATGAAATTGATCGGATTGCTAATTTCATAAACAATTCCCGTCACAACTTTGCCCAACATAAACATCTTTTCAGTATTTATTTGTACTTGCGCATCTTGAATTTTTATGAGAGCATCCGCCAATTTTTGCGCTTTTTCCCTTTCTTTAGCTTCTGACTGCTCCAATTGCTTTTTCAACCGAATATTGCGTAATTGATTTTCAATTCTAGCAAAAACTTCTTCTACTTGAAACGGCTTAGTAATATAGTCACATCCGCCTATGGAAAAAGCTTTTACTTTATCAAATACATCATTTAAAGCACTCATAAAGATGACGGGAATTTCGCAAATACGAGGGTCTGATTTTAAATGGTGGCAAACTTCATAACCATCCATTTGAGGCATATTAATATCAAGCAGAATCAGGTCGGGAGGCACTGCTTGAATCGACTTTAATGCTACTACTCCATTGACGGCAACTCGCACTTCGTATCCTCGATCGTTGAGCATATTGGACAAAAGTTGCAGATTTTCTAACGTATCATCGACAATGATAATGCTTTCTTTGGAGTTCATAATTATCAACCTTTAGTTAAATCAACAATGTTTTGAAATTGAAAACTATTAGCCCAGTTTTTTAAGATGTTGGCGAGCGAATCATGCTCTGTAGTAATTTGCTCGATCAACACCAGCGTTTTTTTCAGATTTAATTCAATCGCTGCTTGATGTAAATCATTAATCCATTGAACATCCATTTTTGATAAGTGACGGGTTTGTAATTCTGCAAGAGAAATGTCTGCTGGCTGAGAATTAATCTGTTGTTCTCGATCGTCTTTTTGTTCGTAAATATATTTCACTCCTAACTTTTCAGCTATCTTGTCAAAAATCACTGCTTCCCGGAATGGTTTACGCACAAAATCATCGCACCCAGCTGCTAAAACAATATTTCGTTCTTCTTCAAAAGCACTAGCAGTTAAAGCAATAATCGCAGTAGCTTGACCTTTAGGAGTTGCTTTAATGCGTTTAGTCGCTTCATAGCCATCCATCACGGGCATTCGCATATCCATCCAAATTAAATGTGGTTCCCAGCTTTGCCAAACTTCAATAGCTTCTTGACCGTTAGTTGCTTCCCGCATTTGAAAACCGATTGATGACAGTAATTGGCTGAGAACGCGGCGGTTTTCCCAGCGGTCATCTACTACTAAAATTCGATATATTGGCTGATCGGGTGCTAAAGCGATTACTCGTTGAGTTGACTTAGTAGCTAGAATCTCAGACGCCTGAACTTGCGTAATTTGGATATCAAAATGAAAAATCGTGCCTCGACCAACTTCGCTAGTTACGGAAATGTCGCCACCCATCAACTGCACGAATTTTTTACTAATAGGTAAACCCAAACCTGTACCTTCTTGAGATTTGCGTCCGGTTTCAGTTTGTACGAAAGCAGTAAACAAATTTTCCAGTTCGTGAGGTGCGATCCCGGCACCAGTATCTTCCACTTCAAAGATTAATTTTTCTGGTTGATATCCGACTCTGAGAATCACGCCTCCTTCTTCAGTGAATTTGATCGCATTACCGATCAGATTAATTAAGACTTGACGCAGCTTGTTTTCATCAGTTTGCACGTATTGGGGAACATCCGGATGTCGTTCGAGAATAATTTGTATTCCTTTGTTTTCTGCTTTCAGTTGAAACATCTCTTCAACTGTATTCAATAAGCGATAGAGGTCGAAACTGTTGGGAGTAAAAGTAATCCTTCCAGCTTCAATTTTCGACATATCTAAAACATCATTGATTAAAGACAGCAAATGTTCGCCACTCCGACTAATAATAGCGATACTTTCTTGCTGTTCTCGCTGGAGAGAAGAGTCTCTTTGCAAAATTTGGGTAAAGCCTAAAATGGCGTTTAAGGGAGTTCGCAGTTCGTGACTCATGTTGGCAAGAAACTCGCTTTTCGAGCGATTGGCAACATCGGCGGCTTCTTTAGCAGCATCCGATGCTTTTTTGGCTTCTTTTGTCCGGTTGTAAGAAATGGCTAAAGACCAAACAATGCCAAACAATAATAAACTACTAAGAGTGCCAATAATTAAAACAATTAGCGGTAATTTGTGTTGGGAGTTAAGCTTTAAATCTGGACGTTGAACGAAGTATATATTCCAAGGTTCTCCTGCTACATTTATAGTTATATTTCGATGATATAGTAAATTATTACTATTATTAGGTAAGTTTTCTGCCTGACCGTACATCAAATCACGGTTGTGATAAACCACTAAATTAAAATGTTGTTTAACGGTAGTTGGCAATCCTTCTTCAATTAAATCTTGGACGCGAAAAGGTGCGTAAATGAAACCAAAAAAAGCTTTCCGTCTTTCTTCAACGGTACTTACTGGCATTCCCAAGCGATAAATCGGTAAATAAATTAGCAATCCCGGAGTACGTTGAACGTCTTGCACTAAAATAATTCGTCCGGTGGCAGCGGGTTCACCAGTATCTCTAGCTTGTTCTACACCTCGACGGCGGATCGGTTCGTGTCCTACATCTAATCCGATCGCTTTTTGGTTGCGCTGAATTGGTTCGCAATATTCAATGACAAAATAATCAGGACGCTCTCCTGGCGGTTTAACTACGTAATTTTGATAAATTAGTTCTTCATTTCCCCTGTTTTCTTTCACCCATCGTTCGTATTCCAATCTATTATTCGGTACGTAGCGAATAAAACCTAACCCGTTAATGCCGGGATATCTTTTATGCAAGTCTAATGAAGTAACAAAAGCTTTCCATTGTTCGTATTTTACATCAAGGTTCTGAGATACCCAAAGTCCGCGAGCAGCGTAAAATGTATTTAAATAAACTTGAATGCGATTGTTGAGTGCAATGATTCCTTCATCAATTTCTCTGGTAAACTGAACTTCTGTTTCTTGTTTAATGGTTCGGTTAGTATAGTTCCAAGCTAAACCAGTCAGAATTAAACCCAACAATAAAACTCCGAACGCCACTGGAATACTTGAGAAGCGCCTGCGAAATTGCGGAAGCTGTTTTAGATTAACTTGTTTAAGCAAGGAAGCGGGAGAATTATTCATAAAGAAGAAGGATAAGTAATGAGCGCGATCGAGTTTTAAAATTGACGATCTTAACAACTTTATAAAAATAAATTCGTATCTATTTAAATTAGCACTTTAGAGGTAGTAGAGAGATTTTTTAAATGATATTTACAGGATCGCTCGAAAAAATATTATCTGGTTGAATAAAATTATTAAAAAGTTTGATTATTTAGTTTGATGAAATTTTTATTCTAAAAAATGCCTATTTAAACGAAAATCAACTAATCTTCTACGATCCATGCGAGCGGCATGACTAAACAGGTCGGGAACTAACTTTGCTTGCTTGATATTAGTTTCTCGCAAGTCCACATCGCTTAAAGTTGCTCCCAGCAAATTCGTATCGAATAAATTGGCATATCTGAGAGTAGCTTGACTTAAATTAGCATTGTTAAAATTGGCATTTCTCAGGTTAGCGTTTTCCAAATTAGCGCTAGTCAAGTCTGCATTACTGAGAATGGCATTTTCTAAATTTGCGGTAAATAGATAGGCACTAATCAATTTTGTGTTGGTTAGATTAGCACCTTTTAAATTAGCCATAGTTAGAACGGTTTTACTCAAGTCAGCATTAGCAATCTTGGCATTTGTGAGGCTAGCTTGACTCAGATTAGCTCCCTGCATATCGGTACGATTGAGGATTGCCCCGTTTAATTTTGCACCCATCAAACTAACGGCTGCTAAGTTAGCGCCCCTCAGATTGGCATTGGTGAGAACGGCATTTCTAAGAGTGGCGTCGCCAAGGTAAGCATCTGTTAAATCGGCACCCGTTAAGTTAGCGCTTTCACAATTGGCGGTTTCCAAATTAGCTTTACTAATTTTTGCATTGGTGAGGACAGCACCCCGCAAGTCAGCCATGCTTAAATTAGCTTCCGTCAAGACGGCTTCGATTAAAAAAGCCGTTGTTAAATTAGTTTCTCTTAAGTCAGTTTCTCTGAGCCTAGCACCGCGCATTCTGGCATTTTTGAGGCTGGCTCCCCTGAGTTTAGCTCCCCTGAGCATGGCATCTTGCATTTTGGCTTGTTCTAGGTCAGCTGATTCTAATATTGCCCCTCTAAGAACGGTTTTTTGTAAATTAGCGTTGAATAACTTTGCCCCTCTCAAGTCTGCATTTTCTAACATCGCACCTGCTAAATTAGCATTGCTGAGGTCGGCTCCTCGGAAGATACCACCCCGCAAGTCTACGTTACTCAGGTCGCATTTAGGACACTGGTTGGTTGTCAGTAATTTTTTGATGTGTTCGGGGTTGGCGGCGCGAGTTGGGGTGGCGAACCCCAGAAAGAGCGTCAGAAGTGCAAGCTGAAAGATGGTTTTTTGCATAGGTTTGACAGGGAAAAAGCTTTCCTATTGATATTATTATCAAAATCTAACTATAGAAGGATGATTTAAAACTAAACTTAGCAAAATAAAGTTTTACCAGGAATGAAACCTACCTAATGGGGGACGAAATTTTTGGGCAACGAGATACGGTTAGATCGGAAGTCACGGTTCTAAGTTATGTCCGATCGCCAAACATTATCCCCCTCTTTAGCGATGACTGCTGTTTTTTTAGGCACGATCGTACCTTCACTACCTCCCATAACGGAAGTAACATCTAGTTGGCGAAGTTTACCAGGCAGCGGGGCGAGTAAGCAGGAATTAAACTACGCTCATGCTAGGAACGCCTGTCAGAACAAGGTACGAAGTTGGGGACGAACAGTGAGTCGGATGGTTTCCAAAGATTCTATCTCCGTTGACGCGGCGGCAGTAACGCAAGTTCGATCGGATGGTCGTACCAGTTCGATCGAGTAGTGCTACGTTTACTATTTTGGCAGGAGTCTCGGCGATCGCTCGGTCGAGCCGGAGCCGGGAGAAATATAGCGATCCTAAATGAATTGCGAACAACTTAACCCCACCCTAGCCCTCCCCTTGGTAAGGGGAGGGCTAGGGTGGGGTTGATTACTTAAATAGGATCGCTATATTTAGTAACGTAGAAAAAAGGAAATTGGTATGAGAAGCGCTCGAATGCAATGATCGAAACTCCGCAGGTACGGCAGAATTGACGATTTATGAGGAAATGAAAGAGGGAATCAGGGAGTTAGGAGAGATTTCCGGGTCAAAAAACTGCTTTTGTAATAATTTATCTATTAACATCTTCACTGCATCTCCAGATATGGGCGCACAAAAATAATATCCTTGTCCGCGATCGCATCCCAATAGCTTGAGTTGAGATAATTGTTCTGAGGTTTCCACTCCTTCAGCAGTGACGCTGAGATGCAATGCTTTCGCAAAAGCAATTACTGCATGAACAATTGCCGTGTCTTCTCGATTATGCCCTAACCCTTTGATAAACGAACCATCAATTTTGAGGGTATCTACTGGAAATCGTTTAAGATAATTCAAAGCAGAAAAACCAGTACCGAAATCATCAATTGCTAAGCCGATACCTAATTGTTTCAATCGATATAAAGTAGCAATGGTAGTTTCTCCCTCCTCCATCATCATACTTTCAGTAATTTCTAGTTTTAAACACTGAGGCGGTAACTCAGTTAATGTCAAAATTTCGGCTATTTTTTCCACTAATTCTGGTTGTTGAAACTGTTTGGGAGAAAGGTTAACACCTACAATTAAAGGAGGATATCCCGGATGCTGCAACTGCCACGTGCGTGCTTGTTGGCAAGCTTTTTGCAAAACCCATTCTCCAATTTGTAAAATCAACCCCGTTTCTTCCGCTAAAGGAATGAATTTTGCCGGAGAAATTAAACCGATATAGGGATGTTGCCAACGAACTAATGCTTCTACTTCGGTAATGATACCGCTTTCTAATTGCACTACTGGTTGATAGTAAAGTCTCAACTCTTGATGCTCGATCGCTTTTCGCAAATCCGTTGCTAATTGTAAGCGTTCAAACGCACGAGAATCCATCTCCGGCTGAAATAGCGTATAGCGAGATTTCCCCCTTTTCTTGGCTTCGTACATTGCCGAATCTGCATTACGCAGTAGTGCATCACCCCGATCGCAATTCCCGGTGTCTAAAGCAATACCAATGCTGCTACTGATAAATACTTCTCGTCCTTCCAAAATAAAGGGCGTTTGCAATTTTTGAATAATTCTTTCTGCAACGTTAATCGCTTCTTTTTCTTCAGTAATATCTTTGAGTAAGATGGTAAATTCATCACCGCCAAACCGTGCCACTACATCTTGCGATCGCACGCATTCTTTTAGCCGTTTGCTAACTGCCATTAGTAATCGATCTCCTGTTTTATGACCTAAACTATCGTTGATTACTTTAAACCCATCTAAATCCAAAAATAGCACTGCTGATGATGACTTGTATTTTTTCGTATCCATTAAAGCTTTTTCTAAATTATTTAAAAATAAAGCGCGATTTGGTAAATTAGTTAAGGTGTCGTGGTATGCCTGATGAGATAATTTGGCTAGTTGAACCTCTAATTTTTCGGCTAAAAAATTAATACTTTTTGCTAAATCGTTTAATTCAGGAATTTGACAAGGTAGCACCCGACGATGATAGTTACCATTTACCATATCCAAAGTGGTATTCACCATAATTTTTAATGGTTTAGCAATATCGCGATCTAGCACTAAGATAAACCACGATAAAGTAAACAGCAAAACTATATTACTTATAAAAAAAATAATATTTTGCTGCTTTGCTACCGAAACAAATTCTTCGATCGGTACTAATGCCACTAATAAGCTGTTTTTAGTCAAAGGTTTAGAAGTGAGATAAAAATTGTAGGCAATGAAATTTTTATCAATGCCAGATAGCTGATATTTAGGAGATTTAAATTGACTTACCACCCCCGGCAATCCTGGTTGAGAAACCATACTGCCCACCAGTTTATTTTGGTGAAATAAAGCTAATTGTACCCCATGTGCTGGCTTGAGTTGTTCGAGCGCTTTTCCACTTAGTTTATGACTAACTAAAATTGCTCCGACGATGTTTCGATTTTCGATGATAGGAGATGATGCTAATATTATCAATCCATCGGGGGTAACTTCGATTTTAGAGTTGCTTAGCCCGGATAAAGCGGATTTAATCATCGATAATTCGATTTTTTTATTGAGGATTTCTCCTAATTTTAAAATCTCTTGGCTTTTTTGATTATATACGTGAATATCTCCTAAATTAATTTTTTGATGGAAAGGAGATAAAGTATTGGTTAAAGTTTGGCGATCGTTTTTTTTGATAGCTTGAGCCAAACCACTTTGCATTGACAATAATTGAGCGAATTTTTCTTGAAAAAGACGTTTTTCAGCGGTTGATTTAATAATATCATCCAATACGGCAACACCCTGTCTATGTACCAAAAGTTCCATTTGCCGCTCGGTTGAAATTTTAGTAAATATTGCCTGAGTAAGTGCAACCCCTAAAACCAACCCAATCGGTAGTAAAAGACGAGTTTGTAATCCCCAGCTATGAAAGTTACTTTTTAATCGCAGCATAGCTGTCAGCCGCCCATTCTTTCTGCTCTGACTGTTCCCTGGAATCATTTGACGGACACCATTTAAAATTTGTAAATAAACATGAAGTGAATCATGCTAGTCTAAAAAATACCGAATCTTTAAAAAAATTATGATTCTCTTCATAAGCAGATGCTTATAATGGTATTTTTTAGCTGCTAGACAATTATTTTTAAACTACATATTGTAGCAATTGGTAAATACAAGCATAGTAAAAACTGCTGTTTTTTCTAAAAAATGAATTATTTTTAAGATAAGAAATAAATGTGAAAAATTTAAGAGTGTAAAGTTCTCTTTTGGCTGATTTTGAGTGGCATTTTGGCTGAGATTTGCTCAAAAAGCGATAAACGCAGATTAACGCAGATCGGAATTTAGATAAGAACGCATTTTCTATGAAACCGATGCGACCAGATATGATATTAATTTAAATGATATTATATACCGTGACTTTTACCGATTACCCAATGACGGCGGAAAAAACGAGCGAGGTCAGTTTCTTCTAAAGACAAATAAATCGGACGACCGTGAGGGCAAGTACGAGGATGGCGGGTGCACTGCCATTGCGCTAAGAGAGTTTGCATTTGTTCTAAACTAAGAGGAGTACCGTTGCGGATTGCACTGCGACAGGCAACGGCGACTTGTGCGGTTTGCAAGTCACCGCCTAAACTAAGTTCTAAAAGAGCGTCTGCACAGTCATTTCTGGTCGCTAATAAGTTGGGTGCGTTGCGTACTGCCCACATTTGTTCGCCAAAAGATTCTACTACCAAACCGATTCGTTGCAATTGTTCTATTTGTTTGGTAGAAAGTTTGTTTAAAACGATGGGAAGTTCTAGGGGTACGAGTTGCCAGTTATCGCATAACTGTTCGTATAATACTCGCTCGTGGGCGATGTGTTGTTCGATTAACCAAAGTCCGGCAGGATATTCTGCCACTATATAAGTATGGCGAACTTGGGCAACGGCACGCAGTTCCATTAATCCAATTTCTTTTTGAGGTGGTGAGGTTGGTGAAAGGGAACGGTTGACGTTGTAGTTGCTTTTGTTTTCGGCAGCTATCAGTAGGTTGCTAACTCTGTGATTGTGAAATTTTTCTGGTAGATTAGCTGAATTAATTTGCAAAGCGCGTGCGATTGCTTGGCTGATTTGTTCCTGCCAATAATTTATGGAGTGCAAATAAATTTCTGCTTTGGCGGGATGGCGATTCCAATCTATTTGATGGGGTGCTATTCGCAGGTGTAAAAAACAGATAGGATAGCGATCGCGCGGTAAGGTGCGTCCGAAACAAGTCAGGATAGTTTGCTCTAATTCTGAGGATTTGACGATTCTGCCATTAGTCGCTACTCTTACCCAGTCAGGGCGGTGGCGATGACACCTATCTGGTAAACCTACCACTAATTCTAGGAATTGGGGATTCACGGCGGACAATTCCTCTTCGCCGGATACTTCCACTTTCAGAAAGTGCAAGTCACCGACTTTGATATCCCGGAGAATTTGCGGCAAGATTTCTTGGGGAGAGTCGCCGGGACTGATGGCAAACCATTGGCGATCGCTTTGTTGCACTTGCCAGGTAACATGGGGATGGCACAAGGCAATTTGGTAAATAATTGCTTGTACTGCTTTGAGTTGTTGTGCGGTGGTGGGGAGTCCTTCCCGGCGAATTTGCCAATTACCGAATAAGTTAGTTGCAGTGACGACTGTTCCGGGTGCGATCGCGACAGCTTCTTCTATAATCGGTTCTCCTAGTGCATCATATAAAATACGCCATCCTTCATTACCATCTACAGAACGACTGGCGATTTCCAATTCCGATAACTGAGCTAAACTGTGCAAAGCTTCGCCGCGAAATCCCAAACTAATAATTTTCCACAAATCTTCGCAATGCCTTATTTTGCTGGTACTGTGGGCAGTTGCTGCTAATCGCAAATCCGTCAAGTCCATCCCAATTCCATTATCCGCTACTCGGACGCACCAGCGATCGGGCCAAAGAGAAATTGTAATGCGAGTCGCGCCAGCATCCAGGGAGTTTTCCACTAATTCCCGCACTACTGCTGCTAACGAGTCGATTACTTCACCTGCGGCGATGAGGTGTACGACTTCTGCGGGTAAGATTTGGATGGGAGAGGGCATAATTTTACTAATTCGGTATAAATATAAATGGATAGCCAGAGAATGCGATCGCCTTTGCAATGCGTCATCATAATGGTTGGGTAGAATATCTTAGCAACAAAACGCGATGTCTGGAAATTTGTTAGCAGCTTTTCAAGAAGCTTATCGAAATTTGGAATTATTGCCCTTATTGCAGCAAAAAGATTTAAATAAATTGAGAGTAGATTAGGGTGGCGAAATTATCGAAGAATTAGAGCAATTAGTTGAAGATAGTCCTTCTAGAACACCGATTCAGGATTGTCGTCGGGGATGAGAAACCTGGTTTCTTTGGCTTGGGGTAACGAAATATCGATTGAGATCGCGAAAGAAACCCGGTTTCTGGAATTACTGAATTGGTGTTCTAGCGATGGCAAAATTATTTTTATCGGACATCGCGGTTGTGGCAAGTCCACATTGTTAGCTGAATTTGGCCGTCCAAGATAGTGATTCGATCGAGCCAGTGGATTCAAGTATGAAATTACGTAAATCTTGATTTATTTAATTCTCATTCATAATATCGTTGCAAAATTCTTTTAAATTTGGACTTGATTGATTGTCAGTTAATTCATTGAAATTTATTTTTCTACATTGCTGACCCCAAGTTCTCTCTTTGTATTGAGATAGCCGTTCTGGTGCAAGTTTCTGCTGACAAACTTCTTTTGAAAGACCTGGATTTTCAACATTTTCTCCATTCAAAATGTTTTTACATGGCTGCCAGATTAATACGGGAAACCAAGCTTCTTCCCAGCCATCCTCAGGCGTTAACCAGGGAGATTTCGGTTCTCCTAAGTTTAATTTTTCTATTTGATCTGAAACCTGGTTTTCAGTGGAATATTTTTTGATTTCCTTGTTTAATTCATTGAAGATAAAATACTCATTTTTAGTTTCGCCAATCATATAATCCTGATAAAATCTCCAACGCTTGAGATCGGAAATAAAAACTACTCTTTCTAGGTTCAATTCAGATGTATCTGCTCCCAAACAAATTCCATCGCCGCACAAGTCTCTCCAAGAATCTGAATCGCTGATAACGTTACCCCCAGGAGTATATACTTCCCATTCAGCCAATCCGACCGTAGCCCTTCCTTTGTTTGATATTAAGCAAAGGCAAAGAGTTAAAGTTATCGGTAGAGAAAATCGATGTAGTAGTTTCATCTGTGATGCTTCGGAGGTTTAAATAATTCTAATTTACCAAACAAAAAATTTTTCGCTCCCAGGTTCAACCTGGAAGCGATGTTTTGAGGCTCTTTGGTGAATTTTAACTAGTTACATCTCTTCTAATTCCTTGCCTTTAGTTTCTTTGATAAAGAAGGCAACGAAAAAGATGGAAATTGCTGCCGAGATCGTGTAAAGACCGTAGGCAGCACCTAAGCCGAAGAATTTAAGTAGGGGAGGAAATGTAGTGGAGACGATAAAATTGGCAATCCACTGTATGGAAGCGGCGAGAGAAAGTGCGGCGGCGCGAATATTGTTGTTGAAGATTTCCCCTAATAGTACCCAAACGATCGGCCCCCAAGAGAAACCAAAGAAAACTACGTAAAGGTTGGCTGCTAAAAGAGCGATGATACCAGAGGAACCTGTCAGGCTGGGATTACCAGTAGCGGGATCGATCGCCGCGTTACCGAACATAACTCCCAGCGTTCCCAGAGTAACGGTCATCCCGATCGAACCTAACAGCAGCAATGGTTTGCGACCGAACTTGTCTACAGTGGCGATCGCGATCAGCGTCGTGACGATGTTGACAACACCAGTGATGACTGTAATTAACAGAGAATCTCGTTCGGAAAATCCCACAGACCGCCACAAAATGCTGCTGTAGTAAAAGATCACGTTGATACCAACAAATTGCTGGAGAATCGATAGACCCATTCCGATCCAAACAATCGGAAGCAGTCCACCCCTTCTGCTCAGGAGGTCGGAAAATTTCGGTTTGCGTTCCCGATTGACCGTGTGGCGAATTTCTTCAATTTTTGCTTCTACGTTACCCCCCACCACCTTCGCAAGAACTTTAGCCGCTTGTTGTTCTCGACCTTGCGCGACCAAATAGCGAGGCGATTCGGGAATCATTAAAGCTGCTATTCCGTAGAGGATAGCTGGGGGAACTTCCGACCAAAACATCCAGCGCCAAGCGGTGAATCCAAACCAAAAAGTCCCTTCGGCTGAACCCCCCGATCCTAATGCAATGAAGTAATCGCTCAGTAGTGCAATAAAAATACCGACTACGATCGCTAATTGTTGTAAAGATCCCAATCTTCCCCGTAAGTGCGCCGGTGCTACTTCTGCAATATAAGCAGGTGCGATTACGCTAGCTATCCCAACGCCGATTCCACCCAATGCACGCCAGAAAATAAAGTCCCAAATTCCAAAGGGCATCCCAGAACCGATCGCGCTGAAGGTGAACATAATGGAAGCAACGATCATAGTTGGAACGCGCCCTCGTCGATCGGCGATCGGCCCAGCAATAAAAGCTCCCACCGCCGAACCCAGCAATGCCGAAGAAACTGCCAAACCGATCATGGCAGTGCTGGCAGCGAACGTACTTTGCAATGCCGCAACCGCACCGTTAATTACGGCAGTATCAAAACCAAACAAAAAGCCACCCAAAGCAGCAGCACAAGCAATCAGAATCAGATGAGCTACATTCGGCCTATCTGCAATATATTGGGTTTCTGATGAATACGATTTCATAAAACAGCCTTTTTACTCCTGGCTCTCAGGACAAGTCCCGATATTAAGTTGCGTTCAATTAACAGATGTAGAACAGGCAACAGGAGCAGCTAATACCATTTTGAAAGCAAGACCTTTAGATTAAGAATTGTGAAACATCTACTAATAGGTAGGTTCCACAATTCAAATGCAATAAAAATAAAACCAATGGTATGGAGGCGGATCTTCTAGTCTGCCCTACAACTTCTATCATTGAATACAATTAATTTCTCAGTATGAGCGAACTGACATATGAAAGGCATCAGGCATAAGGAATAGAGTTTTGAGAGAGTTAAATCGTTGTTTCAATTTTAGCTATACAGTTAAAAAACCCATTTAGAAAAACTTAAAGAGCGGCAAGCCAACAATAGGGTAATCTCAAGATCGCGACTAATCGATAGTTAATGATATTAGGTCTTATGCAAAAAACTTTACCAGCCAGATTTGGAGTACGGCCTCAAATCTAAAAACTACGCATCTACTTGCTTTAGAGCGGAATATCAAGTCAAGCCCGGTTGTATTGCGATCGCATTTTCTTTCGCCGTGCCCCGTACCCTCAGCCACTCCATGCGTAAGTCCCGGTTTGATCTCGATCCTTGCGGTGCGCTACTAGCTATCGATCGATCGTGCTAGGAACGAAAGACCCAAAGAACTAAAGACACATGACAAAATTTTTTTTGGCCGCTTTGAAATTGAGTGCAATTATTTTGGGGTCTGCCTTTTTGGTGGACAATTACCCATTAGTGGCTCAGGAGGCGATCTTCCAATTAGATCCCCTAGTTCAAGAGGAAGAAAATCCTTTAGCTAACGTGACTTCTGTTTCCCAGTTGGAGGACGTACAACCTACAGATTGGGCTTTTCAAGCTTTGCAGTCTTTGATCGAGCGGTACGGTGTAATTGCTGGATATCCAGATGGTACTTTCCGGGGGAATCGGGCTATGACGCGCTACGAATTTGCCGCTGGGCTGAATGCAGCTTTAACTCGAATTGAAGAGTTGATCGATACTGGATCTACTAATCTATCTCATCAAGGTAATCAAGTACGAGAAGAAGATTTAGTTACCTTGCGACGATTGCAAACTGATTTCGCCACCGAACTAGCGAATCTACCCGCCAGGGTAGACAACTTGCAAGCTACCACGGCATTACTAGAAGCAACTCAGTTTTCCACCACCACCAAGCTGAACGGCATTATCCTTTTTAATATCACCGCAGCGAGGGCGGCGGGAGATGTGAAAGTAGAAAGAATCGACCCGCAAGATGTTTTCAGCGCTGCCAGAAGGGGAGAAGATGGAAAGCCGATCGTCACTAGAGTAGCGGACGATCCGGAAGTGACTTTTAGCCACATTACTGGTTTGTTTCTTACCACTTCCTTTACAGGTAAAGATTCTTTAGTTACCTCTTTGGTGACGGGAAGTGGAAACTCCCCGGCTAACGTTTACACTTCTGCTGGCTTTTACAATTCTTTTGGCACTCCCGGTTCTGATTTTACGCCCACTACCACCGCCAACCAAATAGCTTTGCTCGAGTCATTCTACTCTTTTCCGATTAATGATTCGATTCGAGCGATCGTTGGGCCAAGATTGTTCTGGCTATCATATTTTGACACTAATGCTTTTACAAACATCTTTGGCAAAGGTGCCAGCGGCTTCAACACCTTTGGTAGCCCTTTAGTCCAAGAATTAGGACGGGGTGCGGGAGCGATCGTTACTTGGCGGATCGACGAACAATTCGACTGGCGCGTTGGCTACACCGTGAGTCCCAACGCGGCTAGCCCGAATACGGGATTTTTTAACGGCAATCGGGCTTTTACCACTCAGTTAACCTACTCTCCGATCTCGAAGGTGAATTTGCGGCTGATCTACGATCGATCGAGAATTCTGCCCGTTGACGGACAAATTAGAACTAAACCGATTATCGGAGTAGCCGATGACGGTTTTGGCGGTGAATTAGAAAATGCCACCGCAAATAGTTTTGGATTCAATTTCGATTGGTTGATTACCCCTCAGTTCGGTCTTTTCGGGCGCTACACGTATAGTACTACCAGGCTGAATCCCGCTTCAGACGGGATGGAGAGCGGTCATATCAACGTCCAGTCGGTTCAATTGGGAGTAGCTTTGCTCGATCTGGGTAAAAAGGGGGCATTGGCAACCATATCTTATGTAGTGCCGTTCGATATCTTGGATGGGCGTCAATTTCTCGTCTCTGGTGGCGGTGATGGCGGTACTCAGTACGAAATTGAAGCCAATTACTATTTTCCGGTTAACGGCAATATTGCGATCGTCCCCACTTTTTACATCACTGGAAACCCCAACAACTTCGATCGCAATCCCACTGTCTTCTCTGGTGCGGTGCGAACGCAATTCAACTTCTAGAACAGCAAATCCAAAGTCATCGATCCAGCATTAATACTAGCTTGCCAATCTAGTTGCGAGGCATTTAACAAACCCGGTTTGTCAGAAAAACCGGGTTTTTGGTTAACCACAATCGATCGTATTTTAAGATTTAATGCTAGTATAAGTGCATCCACGGAGAAACTCTAAGCAAAATTTTTTTAGTACTTATATTAATAAGTAAATTTGATAGAGTAGCTGCTAAATAAACACGGTATTTTTACGTATAGATCCGGTCGGAGGAGCATCAAAAATGAAACTGAAAATTCTGGCCACTACAGCACTTTTAAGCGCCTCGCTAGGTTTAAGCGCGATCGCTAAGGCTGAAAATCCCCCACAGGTTCAACAATTGTTGCAAACTAGGCAGGGTGCGGGTCTGAACTTTAGTGGAGTTAACCTGAGCGGAATTAACTTGGCAAACGTCGATCTGAGGGGTGCTAATTTAAACGGAGCTAATTTGAGCAATGCTAATTTGAGCGGTGCTAACCTCAACGGGGCGAACCTGAGCGATGCTAACCTGAACGGAGCTAATCTTAATGGTGCAAATTTAGCCGTTGCCAATCTAGTGAATGCTAACTTTAATGAAGCTACTTTGGTTGGTGCTAAATTAAATGCCGCTAATTTAAGAGGTGCTGAGTTGATTAGCGCCGATTTAAGAGAAGCCGATCTATTTAGAGCTAACCTCAACGAAGCTAACCTCAGAGGTGCGAACCTGTTTAAGGCTAATTTGAACGCGGCTAATCTATTTGGCGCTAGTCTGTATGGCGTGAGAGGTGCCAATTTGACAAATACGGGTGGGCTTCCTCGTTAATGCGCTGGCAAGGATGAAGTATGAAGTATGAAGGATGAAGGATAAAAATTAAATTCTTCACCTACTCACTCCATCCCCCTTCCTCCCTATGTTTAGAAATGTACTATAGCGATCCTAAATGAATTGCGAACAACTATACCCCTGCCAAACCTCCCCTTACCAAGGGGAGGGCTAGGGTGGGGTTGATTAATTTTAAATGAATTGCGAACAACTAAACCCCTGCCAAACCTCCCCTTGGTAACGAGGGGGCTAGGGTGGGGTTGATTATTTAAATAGGATCGCTATAGACCCCTTGCAAATTTTTCCATAGTGTGCGCGATCGCTAAAACAAATAGCGATCGCGAAAATATCCAAAGAATATTTGAGCTAATGATAGTGATAGGCCGAAATTGGGCAAACTAGATCCCAACAGCATTAGTTTAAATAAAAAAATGAAATTAAGCATTTTAATTGGTCTAGCACTGCCAACCGTATTAAGTTTTGCAAATACCGTCAAAGCTGAAAATCCCGCTCACGTTAAACGTTTGTTAGAAACTAAACAATGCCAAGGTTGCGATCTCAGTCAAGCCGATTTATTAGGGGCTGACCTCAGTAAGGCTGACTTAAGAGGCGCTAACTTAAGCGGTGCTAAATTGGGAGGAGCTAACTTATTTAATGCTAATTTGTCTAATACTAAACTAAATAATGCTAACTTGATTAATGCTAACTTATTCGAGGCAAATGTTGCCAGCGCTGACCTAACCAATGCCGATTTAAGTAAAGCCAACTTGAGTTCTATTAATTTAAGCGGTGCAAATTTAAAAGGTGCAAATTTAAGTAATACTAATCTGGGTGTTGCTAATCTGATCGATGCTAACTTAAGCCATGCTAATCTTAGCGGTGCCAATCTAATTGATGCAAATCTAAGTGGTGCCAGTTTACATCAAGCTAACCTAGTCGGGACTAATTTGAACGAAACTATTGCTGGTGAAACTAACTTGGCAGGCAATATGGAAATTAATAGATTTGAAAGAATTGGAGGAAGAAGATTAAGAAGATATAGTGCGCGATAACTATGCAATTTATATGAGATTGGGTGCATCTCGTCCGATTTTAGATTTGAGAAGCTATTTGATTGCTCTGTTAGCCTGAGTAGGTAAGAGATAGAAAGCTGAAGACTAAAGGCTGAAGGGAAAAAGAGTTTTAACTAATTTTACTATTCGCTACATACTTCTTGACAGATTTTAAGCAAGCCAAAAAAACGATCGCGCTCGCTTTTGAAATGCGATTACTCCAGGAGTTCGATCGGGTATCTCATACCACTTCACTTAAACGCTGTCACTTTTAATTTTGGCAGGGGGCAGGGAGAAAGATAAATGACACGGTTAAGGTGAATTGGTAT
Source organism: Leptolyngbyaceae cyanobacterium (assembly GCA_036703985.1). Taxonomy (GTDB): domain Bacteria; phylum Cyanobacteriota; class Cyanobacteriia; order Cyanobacteriales; family Aerosakkonemataceae; genus DATNQN01. Next base: position 10,666 of record DATNQN010000089.1, on the reverse strand, counting down.
CAGAACTGATGGAAGTGGCGTTAATACTGCTCGGTTAAGTATTTTTTGTCTTTGTAGGGGCTCTCGCATTCGGAGCAGAAAATCTAGGCTTTGAACCGATAATTTGTCGCCCGAATGCGAGAGCCCCTACCCTTAACTAAAAAAGAATGCAGAGATGTTTTGCGAAACGTCTCTACATTCTTTTTTCTTCCAGATATTGTGAAGTTAGTTGATATTTTTCAATTGCTTGCTACTACGGATGCGTTGACTTTTGCTAAAGCTTGTCGCAGTGCATCGGTACGATCGTTAAGCATATGCTCGTAAGGAACGAAGTTAAACAAGCCCAGACGTTCTAGGCGGCGCTTCACTTTCTCGGCTTTACATACGATAAATATCTGGCGTCCTTTTTCAGATGCTTCTTGGATGGCATTTTCGATTGCCAACGATGCAGTGACTCCCAAAATAGGTACGTCGCCCAGATCCATCACTAGCACGTCGCAATCTTTGATCGCATTGTGTTCGCGGGCGATTGCTTTGGATACGCCGAAAATCATCGGCCCACTTAAATAAAATAGTAATATCCGACCCTTTCCTTCATCAAGTAAAGCTTTGTCTTCCGGATTGAGAGGAATCGCGTCATCAGTATCGCTAATTGCTTTTACTTCTTGGGACTGCAATTCACTCAAACGTTCGATCGTCAGGATATTAGCAATAAACACTCCAACACCCACTGCTACGATCAAATCAACAAATACTGTCAGCAGCAGTACCCCGTACATAATCATGGTGCCTTTCCAAGACACCTGATGGGATCGTTTCAGGAAACTCCAATCGAGAATATCTATCCCTACTTTCAGCGCAATCCCTGCTAGTACTGCCATCGGGATATTGCTAGTCAATCCTGCTGCCCACAACACCACTATTAGCAAGATTACCGCACGAGTCAGACCGGATAAAGCAGTTTTTGCACCTGTTTGGATATTAACCACCGTTCCCATCGTAGCTCCCGCACCGGGTAAGCCACCGCACAGACCGGACACCAAATTGGCAATTCCTTGACCGATTAATTCTTTATTAGAATTATGTTCGGTGCGAGTCAAGCTATCAGCAATTACTGCCGTTAGTAGAGTATCGATACATCCCAGCATTCCCAGCATTACGCCATCCACCAACATAGTGGTGACTTGGGATGGGGTGAAAGTTGGTACTTGCAGAGTGGGCAATCCCATCGGGATTTCTCCGATTCTTTGGATATCGGCATTTGGGAATACTACTACCGATACGATCGTACCCACAATTAAGGCTACTAACTGAGGCGGTGCATAGCGCTTAAGTTGGCGGGGCATCGAGAAAATAATCAGCACCGTCAAAATTGCCAATATGGTGGCAGGAATATTGATATTGGCGATCAGGTTGGGTAAGTTAATTAGGGTTCCCAAAACGCCGCCTTTCGGTGCTTTCTGTCCCAAAAACGGCCCGATCTGAAGGACGATCAAAATCACGCCAATTCCAGACATGAAGCCGGAAATCACGCTGTAGGGCATTAAGGTGATGTATTTCCCCAAGCGGAAAACGCCAAAAATGATTTGGAATATTCCCGCTAGCATCACCACGGTGAATGCCATTGCCAGTCCGTTTTCTGGGTTATTTGCCGTCATCGAACTGACGATCGCGGTCATCACCACGGTCATTGGCCCAGTGGGTTCGGAAATGAGGGTGGGCGTACCCCCGAACAGGGCTGCAAAAAAACCAACACAAGCTGCTCCGTAAAGTCCCGCTACTGGCCCAGCACCAGAAGCAACCCCGAAGGCGAGGGCGAGGGGTAATGAAACAATGGCAGCCGTGACACCTCCAAAAATATCACCCTGCAAATTTCTAAAGTGGATTTGATTTGTGATTTGCATAGAGCGTAAAGAGATAAGCAGATCGAGAAGCTCGGCATTGATTAGAATTAATATTAATACGATTAATACAACAGATAATTTTTTAAGTTAAAAGTTACCCAAGGAAATTCTTATGGATAAAGTAGTCTATTATTTATAGACCCCTCCGATCCCTATGGGCTATTTCAGGGAATTACTGCTACATTCGATATCCTACAAGGGTTTCAGCCGATTGTAAGCGTGGAAAATTTCGTTCGCTCACTGCCAATGAATTGCAAATAAATCGCCGAGTTTCTGGTTTTCATAAATTAATTATCAGTCAACTCGATCGATGAAAAGTAATTTTTTGTAAATTAACCTTGACATAATGACAGAATGCTATATTTTTTAGAAAAATTATTACTTTGTTAAAAGATTTGCGATCCAATAGAATACTTTAATCAATAAAAATAGTTTCAAAATTTCAATTAAATAAAAATTTTCACCTTAGTTACGCTTACTAAATTTATCTACAAAGTCAATAATTAAATCTAAAGTCGATCGACTTTAAGGTAAATCAGCCAACTCAGCCTCAAGAAGGATACGAACTGTGCCAAAAGAAGGATAATTGTAGCGATCCCTCCACAGAAAGATTAGGAAAATTTGAGTGCCTTGCTACATTTCAGGTGAAGTAACTAAGTAAGGTATAAAACACATGGAAAATATGCAAGACAACGTTCGCGAAATGCAAAATAAAGTTGCTGAAGGCGCACAAACCGCTAAGGAAAAGCTATCTGAGGATATTAAATACTCTGGCGATAAAGTTTCCGAAGCGATCCTCAATGCTAAAGAAAAGATGCCTAACGTAACTCCCCAACCTTCGGGAATGAAATCTCAGTCTTCTGCACATGACTTGAAATCTCGTTTGGAATGGGGTGAACCTGCTTTTACGATTTTGGACGTGCGCGATCGCGAAATCTTCAACGACGGACATATCATGGGAGCAATGCCCATGCCGATGGATGAATTGGTAAGTCGCGCCCAGTCTTCGATCGATGTTAATCGGGATATCTACGTTTACGCTGACAGCGATGACCAAACCTCCCAAGCCGCCGATATGCTGCGGGGTGCCGGTTTTAGTTCCGTTGCAGAACTCAAAGGCGGTTTGGCAGCGTGGAAGGCGGTCGGTGGCCCAACGGAAGGCGCGATCGAATCAAAAACTCCAGCTGGCGCTGATGACTACAACATAGTCGATCGGCTAAAAAATCATGCCGCCACTCAGAAATAGCCAAATTAATTCAAAATTCCTGTATTTCATTCATTTTGAACTTTGAATTTTGAACGAAATCTTAGCGATTGTTGGGGCAACTCGCAGGATTTGCCCCTCAAGATTTTTCCTCTAAAGTTTCGATTCCTTCCCAATCCTTAGATATTCCGTATTTTTGCCATTGTTGGCAGCGATCGAGATAAAGCTTAACCGCTTTATCTTGTTCGTTTCTGTGCAATAAATCTTGGAAAATTACTTGCGCTTGCACCCATTTTTGTTGGTGATAAAGATAAACGGCTTCCTCAAATTCAGCGCGAGTTTCTGTCTTTAGTTGCAACATCGGTTCAGGATCGGCATCGTAAACTTCAAAAACTGCCACTGGCGCTGTTTTTCCTTTCACCCTCACTCTTCCTAAAAACCGAATATTGTATTTTTCTGGTTGGCTAAGACAAAACAAAGTCTTCTCGCTAATCGCAATACCAACACCGTATAAACTAGTTAAACCCTCCATGCGAGACGCTAAATTAACGGCATCGGAAATCACGGTACTTTCCATTCGCTGTTCTTCTCCGATCGTACCTAGCATCAAAATGCCAGTGTGCAATCCCACGCCGATCGCAATTGGTGGATAACCGCTATTGTGACGATGCTGATTATACAAAAATACCTGCTTTTGCATATTAATAGCTGCCTGCAAAGCATCTTCCGCCGTTTCGGGAAACAGCGCCATCACCGCATCCCCTATATACTTATCGATAAAACCATGATGATCGCGAATCACCGGGCCAACTCTCTTCAAATATGAGTTAATAAAATTAAAATTATCTTTCGGTGTCATAGTTTCCGAGAGAGTAGTAAACGAACGAATATCGGAAAACAGAATCGTCATTTCTTTCTGTACTTGATCGCCCAGTTTTACGTCCAAAATGGTTTCTTTTTCTAGAAAACGGAGAAATTCATGAGGAACGAATCGGGCATAGGCAGTATTAATTTTGGCTAAATGAATATGAGTTTTAATTCGCGCTAGTAATTCATTTTTTGAGATTGGTTTAACCAAATAATCATTTGCACCGTAACCGAACCATTCCATCGTTTCTGACATTTGATTGTTCGCCGTTAAAAACACTACGGGTAATTGACTTGCCGGAAACCGTTCGCGAATTTTTTCACACACTTCATAACCAGTCATTTTAGGCATCATTACGTCTAATAAAATCAAATCTGGCAAAAAACCGTTTTCAATGGCTGTTAAAGCATCTAAACCATTGGACGCTTGTGAAATAGCATAGTTTTGTAATGACAAGTGATTAACTAAAACTTGCAGGTTAACAGGTTCGTCATCCACGATTAAAATTTTGAAATCTCCGTTACCAGTAGCGATTAATTGCCCATCGATAATTTCTTCATCAGCAATATCCGATATTTCTGGTAAATCTCTTAAAGATAAGGAAGCCTCTGGTGTTTCTTCGATCGGAGTTTGGGATATCGGTAAATTAAAAGTAAACCTAGAACCATTACCAACGGTTGATTCTACCCGAATTTCTCCCCCATGCAACTGCACTAACTTTTTCGTAACTGCCAATCCCAAACCCGTACCGCCGTACTGTCTTGCCGTGGAACCATCTGCTTGTTCAAACGATTCAAAAATGCGTTCTAACTTATCGGCTGTAATCCCAATTCCCGTGTCTGCAATGGTAATTTCTAAATTTTCGTTTACTACTTCTGCTAATACGGTAACTTCACCCGCATCAGTAAATTTAATTGCATTACCGATTAAGTTATACATGATTTGTTGTACTCGGTTTTCATCAGCATCTACGGCTGGAATGTCAACCGGAATTTGATTGATTAATTGCAAATTTTTCTGCCCGATTAATGGCTGGCAAACTGTTAAAATCACATCTGCGATCGTTCGCATATCGACGGGTCTAATTTGCAGTTCGATATTTTTATTTTTGAGTTTGGCAAAATCTAAAATATCGTTAACTAAATTTGTCAGACGTTTGCCACTGGATACGATCGTAGCCAGATTTTTTACTTGCTGCTTGGTTAGCTTACCCGTCGCACCATCAATCATTGACTCGGCAATGCCAATAATACCATTTAATGGTGTCCTTAGTTCGTGAGAAGTGTTAGCCAAAAATTCATCTTTTAGTTTGTCAACGCGCTCCAAAGTCTCGTTTTTATCTTCTAATTCTCTAAAATAGAGACGCATTTTTTTTCGCGTCTCCATGAATCGACGTTCTAGGATAATCCCTAATATTAAAATAAAAATGAGCGTGCCGATCGAATACATTTCAACAGGGAAATTCATCCATATAATATCTAAATTTTTTAGAATGTCAAATAAAGCAAATAATCCTAAAACAATAAAAGCAGCGGTCATGAGTTTTGCTTCAAAATTCCCCTTGATGGCAAATTTAGTAGCCTTGGCAAATAAAATTAAAATTATTAAAATCATTCCCACATAGGCTAACTTGACAGTACGGGGAACCGTATGAATATTAACGATATTAAATGGTAAACTTGTCAGTGCAAAGATTAAGTAAACTTGCCACAACCGCCGAACGATAAACCTGCCACCATCGTCAAAGACTCGCTCGAAGAATAAACAAACTCCGATCGGTAGGGAATGAAAACAAACAAGTTGAACGACAAAACTAATGAAAGGATTGTAAGGTAACAGAAAATTATAAGTGATAAAGTTACCAGATAGGGATAAAATGGCATTGCCAAGAGTGAGCAAGCCAAAAGCAAAATATTCTTTGATTTTTTGATTGAACGTGTAGATGGTAAGGCAAGATAATCCAATAATTAAAAAGAAAAATCCTAAAACAAATTCAATAATATTTTGCCTAATTAATCTGTTAACCAGTGTTGATAAAGAACCAACGGTTACGTTAGTTAGCTTACCAATTGCAACATAAGGTACTTCTGCTACATAACTCCTAAAAAGCAGGGTTTTTCCGGCAAAATCAGGCTCAATAGGTATTATAGGCCAAATATCATTAGTAGCTTTAATATTACCGGCTTGGTTGATTTCTCCTAACTTACGAATTAACTGATTATTTAAATAAATTTCCAATACTGATGCTACGCCTCGAATATCTACGCCTGGATGTTTCCAGTCTCCAGCTGGTAAATTGACGCGAAACCAAATGAATTTTTCTCCCGTTGGTTTGGTTAGTTTGGCAGGAACTTTTAAGGGCTTCCATTCAGATGATGCCGCATTTTGATTATCCAAAATTGGCACGCCTGCATCATCGATCGGCAAATCACCCCATCGATATTGCCAGCCTTGAGTAATTTCTACTGGCGGCAATTCTGCAACGGTGCGATATTCAACCCTACTCAAGGTGCTGTTAAAAGGAAGCCCAGTTAGCAAAGCTAGCAAGAAAGCTCCTAAAAACAAAGCTATATCGATGCGGTTGAACCGAAATGCTAGCTTCATGAATTTTTCGTGCCTGTATAGGTAATTAATTCGATTTTAGATTTTAGATTTTAGATTGATGCTTTGGTTGAGTTGACAAGCAAGCACAAGCATAAATGTCTGCAAATGTAAATATTTGCTCAAAAAATATTTGCAAATTGTAAAATAAGTTGTTAAATTGCGGGTAATGTGATACAAGATGTTACGCTATGAGTCGGTTTCTCAACTTATTTCCTGCCCCGCCCCCTCTGAAAGCTCAGTCTTTGGTTTACGATTTGAAAGCGCGACTTGACTGGGGAGAACCGGGGTTAACGATTATTGACGTGCGCGATCGCGATGAATTCCACCAAAGTCACATCCTGGGTGCTGTCCCCATGCCGATGAACGAATTAGTCGATCGCGCTTTGAACTGTCTCGAACTTACCCGCGATATCTACGTTTACGGCGATACCGACGAAGAAAGCGCCCAAGCCGCAACGAAATTGCGATCGGCTGGATATCTCAACGTTTCTCAAATTAGAGGCGGACTTCCTGCCTGGAAAGCAGTTGGCTTCCCTGTTGAAGCAATTCCGGTAGTTTGTTAATAGGAGTCAGAATTCAGAATTCAGGAGTCAGAATATTTTTTTTGTTGACTTCTATATAGGACTGTTCATTTATTATGAAGGACAAGCTAGAAACCCGGTTTCTTCAAGAAACCGGGTTTCTCATCTCCTGGTTATCTCAGCATTATTACCCTACAATAACGTTTTCTACTTTTCTTTATTCAGCACAAGTCAAAGCTTTTACCCTTTAGCAATATGCCTACTGACTCCTGACTCCTGAATTCAGAATTCTGACTCCTGAATTCTGACTTTAATATCCTCCCAATTGCCCCTTACGCTTGGCTTCTCGTTCTGCGAAACGAAACAAAAACAAACCCAAACTAAAATAAACAGCACCGTTGAGCAATGCTAACAAAAATCCTACTAAATTTAATGATTCTCCTCGTGCCATCACTGCTCTGAGCAATCCCGCTCCCGGCGTCATCGGTAACAACCATTGTAAAAAACTAGCAGACTTTGCCCAGTTTTCTACAGGTATTAGCAGCAGAAAAAATAGCACAAATTGAAATATGCCTAACACTTGCTGCACTCGTTTGATCAACAAAGCTAAAGACCCCATTGCTAATGCTAATCCATAAGCACCAAGCAGCACTGTAAACAGAGGTAGCAATAGGGTTGGGGGAAAAGAAAGTTGGCTACCTGTGAGTGCTATAATGATCGAAAGAATGGAGAGATTGATGATTATTTGAATTGTTAAATTAGCAACTGCTCTGGTCAGAAAAATTTGCGCTGCCCCAAAAGGAGAAAGAAAAAGTTGTTCTAACGTACCTGTTTGCGCTTCTTGTTGCAGTCCTCCAGCGATATCGCCCAAAATAAACAAACAAAAAGACCAAAGTACGTAACCAATGATAATTGAGTCTAAGCGATCGCCCATCTGCACGCCAGGGCCAGCAATAAAGCGAGTACTTTCAAACAAGCCGTAAAATATAATTGTTAAGCCGATTACGAAACTGAAAGTTTCTACAAAATAGCGGCGCAGGATAATCCATTCGCGTTTCAGTTCTGCCAGAAATAACTTAACCATTTTTTCCTTCCCGTACTAATTTCAAGAAAACATCGCTCAAGTTAGCTCGGTCTTTTTCCACTTTTAATAAAGGTAATGGTTTGAGAATTTCTAATACTTGGTAAAGGATATTTTCGCGGGGTACGCGGATACTTTGCTCGGTTTGAATGATGGCTTCTAAACTTTCCAAACGATTTCTGCGTTCTGGATCGATCGCAGTTTCCAATTCGATCGAGTAAGCATTACCAGAAAATTGCCGAATTAGCTCCTCAGTAGGCTCTTGGACGACAATTTCTCCATTGTTAATAATTGCAACTCGATCGGAAAGCTCTTCTGCGATCGCTAATTGATGAGTAGTCAGCAAAATAGCACATCCCTCAGCCGCCACTTCCCGTACCAATTGCTTGACATCGATCGTAGCTTCCACATCTAATCCTAATGTCGGTTCATCCAACAATAACAATTGGGGTTGATGGATTAAAGCTACGGCAACAGCAAGTTTTTGCTGCATTCCCCGTGACAGGGATTGAACTTGAGCGCGTCGTTTGTGGCTGAGATTAAATCTTTCTAATAATAAATTACCTCTTTGACGGGCAACTCGCTGGCTCAATCCTCGCAATACCCCAAAATATTCTAAGTTTTCTTCTGGTGTTAATCGCCAGTAAAGATTGCGGTTACCTTCTAAGACTGCACCTAACAATTTCAATGCTTTTGGTTGGCTGTGGGGGTCGTAATCACCAATGCGTACCGAGCCATCATCGGGTTGAATTAGCCCTGCAATCATTTTAATGCAAGTGGTTTTTCCGGCTCCATTTGGCCCTAGAAATGCTAATACTTCACCCGCATTCATTTGAATAGAAACATCTCGCACCGCAGTGAGTGTTTGTCCTTTATTGGTGTAAGATTTATTTAGGTGACTTGCAGCTAGAATAATCATTGAATTAAAAGTAATTAGCTTTCTCGTATTTATGAATAAAATCTTATTTATATGTATGTAGGGTGTGTTATACGGGAAAGAAATTGAGTCTTTAAACCAATAATTAAATTCCCGTGCTTTTTCTTGAATGCCGTAGGCTATACGCACCATCACCAAATCATTGTATTACAATGGTGCGTTACGCGCTTCGCTAACGCACCCTACGAGCTAAATTCGATCAATGTTCAAATACGTCCTTGTAAAGGAGTAAATCTAGTTGCACGATCGTAGATAGACACTGAAAACACTCCTGGGCAAGTTCCCATCGTTCTTCCCGTTTGAGCATGGCAATTAGTTTATCGCGAGCATTGAGAAGATAACGTACATCATTAGCAGCGTAACGCAGTTGTTGTTCGGATAAGTTTTCTGCATTTCCCCAATCGGAACTTTGGGCGGTTTTGTCTAATTCAACTTTTTCTAACTCTTGAATTAAATCTTTTAAACCGTGTCTTTGAGTATAAGTTCTAGCTAATTTGCTGGCAATTTTGGTGCAGAATACGGGTGCTACTTGAATGCCTAAATTATGACGCAATTGAGCAACATCAAACCTGGCAAAATGAAACACTTTTGAGACATTCTGCGCTTCCATTAATTTTTTTAAGTTTGGCGCTTCTGTTTGTCCTTTAGGAATGCGAATAACAGTTAAGTATCCGGGAGAAAATAACTGCACTAAACACAAGCGATCGCGATGGGGTAACAATCCCATCGTTTCGGTATCGACTGCTACGGCTTCTGCTTGCAAATATTGAGATAATCTGGCGTCGGAAAGGTCGCGATCGCAAACCTGGAAATCTTCTTCAAAATCCATATCGAGAACGACGAATAAAAATTTGGGTAAAGTAGTACTCGTTTTGAGCGTTTTTGACAACAGCTATCCCAGTCAAATCAAAATTACCTTGAATATTTTTCAAATGACCGGGACTTTTTAACCACCCATCAACTGCTTTGGTAGCCGGATCGCTATAACCTTGATTGAAAGCGACATTTTCAGAGGCGCTTCGATAAGGAATCGATTTTGCGATCGCTTTTACTCTATCTTCAAATCCCCCATGACCGAAATCAACTTTACCATTAGCCATTGCTTCGCTATGTAGCTTTGCTTGTGCGCTAATGCGGGAGTCGAGAGTCAAGGCGGATAGGTTTTGGGATTTGCGATATTGATTTACTTGGTCAAAAATCGCTTTTTCCAAAGCACTTATAGAATTAGATGGGGATGTTTTCGGCGCTGAGGATTCAGGAGATCTCGTCACGGTAGGTTGTTGGGTAGGTTTAATTTGCTCGATTTCTATGACAGAATTACACCCTGCAATACCACCAGCAAGACAAACGATTCCTAATAAAGTTAACGGAAATTGTTTTTGCATCTTCAAAATTGCGATCGAGACTAGGGATTGAATAAAGAGAAAGCATTTTGGCGATAATTTAGGATTTTTTAACCAAAATCTGACACCAAATACTTTTTTCCTACAGATAGTTTTTTCTTGTCTTACTTTTCTCCAATCGACTAACCCTAGCCTCCGGATTCATTCAGATGAGGGGGATGGAGG